>CAWESJ010000094.1:0-7669 GCA_963811015.1 uncultured Alphaproteobacteria bacterium
CTGTTCTCGCCGCCCCCTTGCTCGATCGATTTACGTATTGCTCCGCCGTCGACAGCGCGATCATGGTCATCGACGCCGCCAAGGGCATCGAGGCGCGCACCCGCAAGCTCTTCGAAGTTTGCCGCCTGCGCGACATTCCGATCATCACCTTCATCAACAAGCTCGACCGCGAGACGAGAGACCCTTTCGACCTTCTCGACGAGATCGAGAAGACGCTCGCCCTCGACGTCGCCCCGGTCACCTGGCCGCTCGGGCGCGGCCGCAGCTTCGTCGGCACCTATGATCTCGAGCGCAAGCTCGTGCGCCGGCTCGACCGCGACGCCGAGCCCGTGGCGGTCGAGGGGCCGGCCGATCCTTTCATCGCCGGGCTTTTGAACGAAGCCGATTATGCGGAGGCGCGCGAGCAGATCGAGCTCGCCAGCGACGGCTGCAAGCGCTTCGAGCGCCAGTCCTTCCTGGAAGGCCATCTGACCCCGGTGTTTTTCGGCAGCGCCTTGCGCAATTTCGGCGTGCGCGACCTGATCGACGCCTTGAAGGATTTCGCCCCGCCGCCGCATGGGCTCGAGACCGCCTCGCGCATGGTCGACGCCCGCGAGGCCAAGATGACCGGCTTCGTGTTCAAGATCCAGGCGAACATGGACCCGAACCATCGCGACCGCATCGCCTTCATGCGCGTCTGCTCGGGCAAATTAACGCGCGGCATGAAGGCGAAACTGGTGCGCACCGGCAAGAATATCGCGCTCAACGCGCCGCAATTCTTCTTCGCCCAGGATCGCCAATTGGCGGAGGAGGCCTATCCGGGCGATGTCGTCGGCATTCCGAACCATGGCGCCTTGCGCATCGGCGACACTTTGACCGAAGGCGAAACGCTCATCTTTCGCGGCGTGCCGAGCTTTGCGCCGGAGATATTGCGCCGGGTCAAGATCGGCGACGCGATGAAGGCCAAGAAGCTGCGCGAAGCGCTCGGCCAGATGGCGGAAGAAGGCGTGGTGCAGCTCTTCTTGCCGAATGACGGCTCGGGCGCGATCGTCGGCGTCGTCGGCGCCTTGCAGCTCGACGTTCTGGCCGAGCGGCTCGCGGCCGAATACGGGCTCGACGCCAGTTTCGAGACGAGCCGGTTCGAGACCTGCCGCTGGATTACCTCAAAGGCCCCCGCCGAACTCGACAAATTCATCCGCGCGCATCCCTCCTCGATGGCCGCCGATCTCGATGGCGCCCCGGTGTTTTTGGCCGCATCGGCCTGGGACCTGAAATATGAGCAGGACAAATGGCCGGAGGTCAGCTTCTCCGACATCAAGGATTACCAGAAGGCGGCGTGAGGGGGATGGCTGGGGCTGGCGTTCATCCTGCTCGCGGGGAATGCTATGCTGGAAACATTGTCTCCCCGTTTCCCTCTCAACGCGAGGCCGCCATGCCAAAAGCATTTCAGATCTCCCTGGCGCCGGAAAAGCTCTGGCAGGCGATCAATCCCTTGACCTTCTTTCAACAGGGCGCACAGCTGGGCTTGGTCAACATCGACCTCGGCCAAACTCCGCATCCTGAGATGGAGCAGAAGATCCTCGACGAGGTCGGCAGCTATGGCCGCCAGCTCGGCCGCATAGGCGACGCGCTCGAAGTGCTGCTCAACCATGTCAAGCTCGACGGGCTCAGCCAAGCCGAACGGGACGCGCTCGATATATTACGCGGCCAGCTCGCCGAGGTGCGGCAAACAAAGCAACAGGCGCGCGTAAGCGAGCCGACTGACAACACAAACCAAAGTCGCGCGCGCTGAAAACAGGCGAGCGCCAACCGCTCTGCCGGGCCGTCGCTGATTCTACAACAAAAGCTTTGCAGTTCAACTCTTACGTGTTATTTTCCGGATGCTCCGTTTGGGGCGGCAAGTCTGCGTCCCGATTGAGCTACATGATCCGGGACGCCGATCTCGAAACGAATAATGCCAAGGGGGGATTTATAACAATGAGAATTCTGTTCAAGTTAAGCGCGTCCGCCGCTCTCTTCTGTACTGCGGCCATGGCGGACCAGGACGCCGGACCGGCTTATTTCAATAAGCAGTGCGGCATCAACTCGGCGACCGTCCAAAATATCCAGAACCAATTGGCGGCGGTTGTGGTGAGCGGCAATGGCGGCCTGTTCACGCCTAATCTGATGTGGTCGGCCGTGGTCGACCGGACCGGCGTTCTCTGCTCGGTGATCAAGACGGGCGACGCATGGCCAGGCAGCCGCGCGATCGCCATCGCCAAGGCCAGCGCCGCAAACGACTTCAGCAATGTGAAATTCGCGCTTTCGACGGCGAATCTCTATGGCCCGACCCAACCGGGCGGACCGCTCTACGGACTGAATAACTCCAATCCCTTCAATCCCGCCTTTCAACCTCAAGGCAGCGGCGTCGGCTATGTGCCGGGCGGCATCATCACCTTCGGCGGCGGCGTCGCGCTCTACAAGGCCGGCCACGTGATCGGTGGTCTAGGAGTCAGCGGAGACACGTCCTGCACCGATCATGCAATCGCCTACAAGATGCGCCGGTTGGCCAAGCTCGACGGCACGCCCAACAATGACAACATCCAATATCCCGTCAATCCGCCTGCCCCGGCCAATCCTCAACCGCCGACGACAGGCTTCCAGCAGCCGCGCTGCCTGGATTCGGACATTATCCCGTAAGCGAGGCATGTGCGCAGCGCGTTAAAGCAGTGAGGCGTCGTCGGAGTCGGCGGCGCCTTTGTCACGCCCATGGCGTCAGCTACTGCAAACGCGCCGCCCTGCCAATGAATCCGCCTGAGCGGCCGCCGCGTTTCAGACCCGCAGCCTATGCAACGCCGCGGCGCCGGATCGCCGCTCGCTCATCCCGGCCGAGACTTCCCTCTCACGCCGCCTTTTTCTTCGGCGCGATCAGCTTGCGGTTGATGAGAACCTCGGCGATCTGCACCGCGTTCAGGGCCGCGCCCTTGCGCAGATTGTCGGCCACCACCCACAATACGAGGCCGTTTTCGACCGTGGCGTCCTCGCGGATGCGGGAGATGTAGGTCGCGTCCTCGCCCGCCGCCTCATGCGGCGTGATATAGCCGCCGGGCTCGCGCTTATCGATCACCAGACAGCCGGGCGCCTCGCGGAGAATCTCCCGCGCCTCCTCGGCGCTGATCGGGTTCTCGAACTCGATATTGACCGCCTCGGAATGGCCGATGAAGACCGGCACGCGCACGCAGGTGGCGGTGAGCTTGATCTTCGGATCGAGGATCTTTTTCGTCTCCGCCATCATCTTCCATTCCTCTTTCGTGTAGCCGTCCTCCATGAAGACGTCGATCTCGGGGATCACGTTGAAGGCGATGCGCTTGGGGAATGTCTTGCTCTCGACCGCGTCCGACACGAAGATCGCGCGGGTCTCCGCGAAGAGCGCGTCCATCGCCGCCTTGCCCGCGCCCGACACCGATTGATAGGTGGAGACAACCACCCGCGTGATCTTGGCCTTGTCATGCAAAGGCTTGAGGGCGACGACGAGCTGCGCCGTCGAGCAGTTCGGATTGGCGATGATGTTCCTCTTGGAAAAGCCCGCGATGGCGTCGGCGTTGACCTCGGGCACGATCAAGGGCACGTCGGAATCATAGCGCCAGGCCGAGGAATTATCGATGACGACGCAGCCTTGGCGGCCGATCTTCGGCGACCATTCCTTGGAGACGGCGCCGCCCGCCGACATCAGGCAGATGTCGGTTCCGGCGAAGTCGTAATTCTCGAGCGTCTTGCACTTCAGGGTCTTGTCGCCGAAGGAGACTTCCGTGCCGATCGAGCGCGCCGAGGCGAGCGCGACGATCTCGTCGATCGGAAATTGGCGCTCGGCGAGAATATCGAGCATTTCCCGCCCGACATTTCCCGTCGCGCCGACGACCGCGACCTTGAACCCCATAGTCATCTCCATAAAAGATTTGATCCGCAAAGATTTGATCCGCAAGGACCTGCCCCCGCGGCGCGGGCTCGGGGCGATCGTTCCAGAACCAGCTTGAATAGGCCATATGGGGCCTGGCCGCAACGAGCGGCGAAGGCCGCGCGAGGAACGCGCGAAGATCAAGCCGCCTCAAACTTGGTGAATCCAGCGTTGACGCTAATTGTAAAGCTTGGCTAGGCGGTAACGCTCCGCGCAATCTTCGGGCCGCATTATGCCGGCTTCTGGTCTGCGCCGGATGGCGCGGCGCGAGGAAGAACGATGGAGCGCCTTGCCTTTTTGGGCCGAGACTTTGCCGAGACTGCCGACGCGGCGGCGACGCCTAACGGCGCTCGGCCGCGCGCGCCGCGCGCGCGATTGTCCCGCCGCCTTCTCGGGCGCGTCGGCGCGGCCGCCTTCGCCGCCTGCGGCCTTGCCGCCTCGCTGGCCTTTCTGGGCGAGGCGCAGCATCCTTCGTCCCTCGACATGGGCTTGGCGGCGACGCCGCCCGCGCCCTTGCCGGCCTGGATCGAAATTGTCCCCGCCAGCCAAATTTTCACGCTCGACGCGCCCGAGCTCGCCGATGAAGCCAAGTCCTATCAAGCGCGGCGGCATCGCGGCGGCGGCGGCCGCCAAGACGTGCTTGTCCTTGGCGGCGCGGCAGGCCGCGCCCCGCGCCTGCGCGTGACGCTTTACCGGCTCGGAGAGGAAGCCCCGGCCGAGGCCGCATTCTTCGTCGATCTGGCGCGTCGCGCCGCCGAGATGGGACGCGCGGTCGCGCGCGCGACGCAGCCCACGGCCCTCCAGACCCGCCTTGGCGCGTTCGAGGCCGCCGATTTCTATTTGACGGGAAGCGACGGCTCCGACGCGGCTTGCCTTGGCTTTCGAAACGTCGACGCGGCGGCGCGGCTGCGCATCACCGGCTTCGCCTGCGGCGGCGGGACCGATCCGGCCAATTCCGCCGCGTCGAGATCCGAGCTCGCCTGCCTCATCGACCGCATCGACCTCGCGCCCGACGCCGACGATGCCGAACTCGCCAAACTTTTCGCCGCGCGAGATCTGGCCGACGGCGGCGATTGCGCCGAAGCGCGACGCGAACCGCCCCCCGCGCGAGCGAGCCAGCCGGGCGCGACCCACGCGGCGGCCTCGCCGAAGGGACGAAGAAAAACACATTGATCGCCAACTTCTTTGGCGAGTCCCGCGAACCAAACCGCGGCTGTGGCGTTACATTGGCAGCAGTAAAGGATGAGCCAAATGCTTTTGAGAATCTCCTCGGCCCTTTTCCTCGCGTCGGCCCTGGGCTTCGCCGCCGCGGCGGCGCCGGCCGACGCCCCGGCGCGCCGCCATAGCCAGCACCGCAAGGTCATACCGGTGGTCTATCACGACGAGCGCCCGCCGCTCACCGTCAACAAGCGCAGCTTCCTCGACCCCGGCCCGGTCGTGCCGGTCGGCAGCATGTCGAATTATGTGACGGCCAATACGATCTTCAACCGCACGCCGGACCAGACCTTCGCGCGCTCCAAATATGGCAATGAAGAGCTGCCCTGGCCGCTTGAGGTCCCAGGACGCCCCGGCCCGCTCGTCGAATTCGAGACGCCCGCCCTTCCGGAATGATCTCGCTCGCGCGAGCGCAGCTATTTCCGGCGCGCCGGGAAGAGCCGCGCTCATGCTCTAGGCTCCGCGCGTTCTCGCCCGGATCAGCCCTTCCTGCACGACGGAGGCGATGAGGCGGCCGTCATGCGCGAAGATCAGGCCGCGCGTAAAACCGCGGGCCCCTCCGCTGTTTGGGCTGTCCTGCGCGTAGAGAAGCCATTCGTCGGCGCGAAACGGCCGATGGAACCACAGGGCGTGATCGAGGCTCGCGATCTGAAGATCGGTGTCGAACACGGTGCGCCCATGCGCGATGAGCGCGGTGTCGAGCAGGGTCATGTCGGAGAGATAGGCGAGGACGGCGCGATGGATCGCCGGATCGTCGGGCAGCGCCCCGGTCGCGCGCAGCCAGACCAATTGCTCGGGCGCGCCGGCCGCGTGCCGGACAAAGCGCGCAAGATCGACGGGCCGCGCCTCGATTGGGCGCTCTTGCGCGAACCAGCGGCGAATTTGCTCCGGCATGAGCGCGCCGAACCGCTCCAGCATGTCGGCTTCGCTCGGCAGCGCATCGGGCTGCGGAACCTCCGGCATGGCGACGGCGTGGTCGAGGCCTTCCTCGTCGATCTGAAACGACGCGGAGAGTGAAAAAATCGCGCGCCCATGCTGGATGGCGTTGCAGCGCCGCGTGGCGAAGCTCTTGCCGTCGCGCAGCCGGTCGACCTCATAGATAATCGGGGCCGAGGGATCTCCCGGCAAAAGGAAATAGCCGTGCAGCGAATGCGGCGCGCGGCCTTCGACCGTTCGCGCCGAGGCGACGAGCGCCTGCGCGATCACAAGGCCGCCGAAGACGCGCTGCCAACCCACCTGCGGACTGCGGCCGCGATAGATGTTCTCCTCGATCTTCTCGAGGTCGAGGATGGTCAAAAGATCGGCGACGGCTTTGGACATGACGCGGCGGGCTCGTTTTGCGCAAGGCTTGTAGCGGAAGCCTTGGCGTGACGGACGAAAAGCCTCGCGTCAAGGCGTCGCCTCACCAGATATAAGGCACCAGCCGATAGCGGACGCGGCGCGCGTAATCCTCATAGCCGAAGAGGGCGCGATGCAGTTCGCGATCCTCGAGAAGGGTGCGGACGACCAGTCCGCCGGCGAGCGGTATGGTCGCGATGAGGCCCGCGAGGGAGCCGAGCAAGAGCGCCGTCGAAGGGAGAAAGATCAGAGCGGCGGCGTAAAGCGGGTGCCTCACATAGGCGTAGGGTCCGCTCGAGATCACGCGATGCCCGCGTTCGGTCTGGATCCTGACCACGCTCGCGGCGAAAGGATTCGCCTGGAAGCAGCGGAAGCTGATCCACATCGCGACCGCCACGCCGTCGCCGCCGACCCAGGGGACCCAGTCCGGGAAGGCCGACCAGCGGAAGCGGACGGCGTCCGCGCCCATCAGCGCGAGCCAGGCGAGGAAAAAGACGATGAACCCCGCCAAAAAAATCCGGTCCCAGACCGGCTGGCCCGGCTGGAACGGCGGCTTCAACCGCTCCTCAAGCAAAGCCGGATCGTCCTTGGCGATTTTTCGCACGATCAGGATTGAGGCGCCGAACAAGAGGGCGAGGAAGGCCCAGGCGGCCCGCCAGGCGAGCGTCCCCGCGCCGCCGAACAAAAGAAGGGCGAAGACAAGAAACTCCGCCCCGAGGGCGATCCAGACCTTGGCTTTCAAAGGACGCTCCATGCTCGCCGAGCCGCCGCGCGGCCGGGCCGAAGGCTAGAGCGCGTTCCGATTGGATGGAATCATCCAATCGATAAGAACTCGCTCAAGATCAATAAGTTGGAGCATGTTCTGATCGAAAAAGTCGATCAACTTTTTGGAACATGCTCTAGAGCCGGATGACGTCAGATGGAAATCGCAAAGCGCTTCCATCTGACGTCTCTATCCGTCTCTCATCAATGGATTAAGAGCATGATGTCGTCCGAAAACCGGGTTCCACTTTTCGGCATCATGCTCAGTAGCCTATTTCAGCTCCTTTGAGACATCCCGCACCGGCTGTTTCGAGTCCATTTTGATGAACCTTATCTTGCCCTTGGCGGCGGCGATCGCCGTCGCGAGATCGACGCTGCGGATCGACTGGTCGGCATAGGTCTTGAAATACCATTTCAGGTTCTTGAGGTCGGCGGCGCTCG
>CAWESJ010000095.1:0-22027 GCA_963811015.1 uncultured Alphaproteobacteria bacterium
GGGCCACAAGATGAAGTCTCTTCGGCGTATCGTCGAAGGCTGTTGGCGGAACGTTGAAATTCTTCGCAAGCACCTCCTTCGGCGTAATGATGATCCAGTCGGTGATGAGAAAGGTGCGGTCCTCGGAGAAATTGCCGTCGTTGAAGAGAGGACGAATTTGATCCGTCGGGGCCGAGCCGCTAAATCGAATGGGGGACGCCGCCGGGGAAGAACCAGAGGTCGCCCTCCTTCACGTCGGCGACGAATTGCGCGCCCCGGGTCGACCGCGGTGAACCGCCCGACGCCATAGGTGACATAGGCCCATTCGGGGACGTGCCAATGCAGCTCGCGCACCGCCCCGGCCGGAAAGCGCATGTTGACTCCGGCCATGGCTTTCGAGATCGGAAAATTCCGGACCGTGACCTCGCCGCCCAGCCCGCGTCGGTATGGCGATTGTGGACCTGGGAAAACGAGTCGCAAGGTGCCGAGATTGCCATGATCGGTCGGCAACGATTGCCAGTCATAGGGGTTGATCGCCTCCTGCGCGCGTCACGCGGGCCGGGTCGCCGCGGCGGCCGAATAAGGCTCGGCGGAAGCCCCCGCGGCCGCCCCGCGGCGAGGCCGCCAGCCGCGCTCGTCGCAAGGATATTCCGTCTCGAATATAGGTTCATCTTTCCTCTCTTCGTTTCTTGTCGTCGGCCGCCGGTCAGGGCGCCGCCGCGCTACATTGCAATTGTTATTTGGGTTGGGAACGCCGATGGTCCCGATAAGTGTGATCGAATTTTCCGATAAGCCCGGTCGATGCTCGATCCCGCGCTCTTGCAGACATTTCTCGTCATCGCGGAGGGCAACAGCTTTTCCGAAGCGAGCCGCAAGCTTGGCCTGAGCCAGCCGACGGTGAGCGATCATGTCCGCAAGCTGAAACGGCGGTCGGCCATGGCTTTCGTGCGCGACACCCATTCGGTCGCCTTGACCATAGAAGGCGAGGCGATGGTTGAATTCGCCCGGAACATCCTCGAGACAAATGAGCGCGCGCGGCGGCATTTCGCCGGAACCAGGCTGCGCGGCCGCTTGCGCTTCGGCGCCTCCGAGGATCTGGTATCTTCCTGGCTGCCCGAGGTGTTGCGCGGCTTCGTGCGGGAACATCCCCTGGTCGATCTCGAATTCACCATCGCGCTCAGCAACAGCCTGATCGCAAAGTTCGACGCCGGGGAGCTCGACATAGCGCTCTGCAAGCGCTGGCCCGGCGAGGAGCGCGGCGAGCTCATCTGGCGCGACAGCCTTGTCTGGGCGGGCGCGACGAAAGATCCGATCTTTTCCGGCGGACAGATTTCAGCTGATCCTTTATCCGCCGCCGAGCATCTCGCGCTTCATGGCGCTGGCGGCGCTGGAGCAGGCCGGAATTCCGTGGCGGATCGCCTGCACGAGCGGCAGCCTCAGCGGACTGGTCGCGGCCGCGCAGGCCGGCCTCGGGATCATGGCCCATTCGAGCAAGCTCATGCCAAAAGGCTTGACAGAATGTCCGCCGGGCCAGCGCTTGCCGAGGCTCGGCGAGAGCGAATTCGTTCTGCTGCGCGCGCGCCGAAGAGCGTCGGCGCAGATCGCCGAACTCAGCGCGGCGATCATCGCCAAGGCGGAACGATTCTGATTTCGCGAGCCCGTCGGTCGCGGATCATATGGCACGCTTTTTTCATGGGCGGCCTGTGGCTTGTCCAATTCGAGCGACCCGCACGAGCATGTTTCCGGCGGAGGCCGCGCGCAAGCGCCGCGGCGAGAGAAAAGGCTGAAGATGAAATTCTACATGACGCCCGGGTCCTGCTCGACCGGCATCCATATCCTTCTCGAAGAGCTCGACAAGGCGTTCGAGGCCTATATCGTCAACCTTCCCGCCGGCGATCATTTCAAGCCGGATTATGTGGCGATCAATCCGAAATCGACGATCCCGACGCTGGTGCGCGACGACGGCTCCTCGCTCACCGAGGTTCAGGCGATCGCCTATTGGCTCGGCCGCGCGCATCCCCGCGCGAAGCTTCTGCCGGAAGACATAGAGAGCGAGACAAGGATCGTCGAAACCCTCGCCTTTGTCGTCGGAACCATTCACGGGCAAGGCTTCGCGCGGATTTTCGCGACCCCGACCTTCACCCGCAACGAGGCCGACCACGAGGCCGTGCGCGCCTTCGGCCGCGAGCTTGTCGAAAAATGCTTCGGCATATTGAACGACCAGCTCGGCGCGAAGGATTACGTCGCCGGCCAATTCTCGATCGCCGATCCGATCCTGTTCTATGTGGAGTTCTGGGCCGACAAGACCAAGATTTCCCTGCCGGCGAATCTTCAGGCGCATTACAAGCGCATGCTGGCGCGGCCCGCGGTGCAGCGGGTCTTGCGCGAGGAAGGCTATAATCTCGCGAGTTTGGGCGGCGCGGCCTGAGGCCGGCGAAACGGATCGAGAGTCAGGTTTTGCCGTTCGGCCCGTATTGGAGCACCTGAACCTTCTCCAAGGTGACGAGCCCGCTCGCCGCCGCCATCATGGCGTCGAGCACGGGCAGGAAGGCGTTGATCTTCTCCTCGCTGTCGACGATCTCGATCACGAAAGGCAGGTCCTCGGACAGGCGCAGGATCTTCGTCGTGTGAAGCCGGCTCGAATGGCCAAAGCTCATCGGCCCGCGCAACACGGTCGCGCCGGCGAGATGCAGCTCGCGCGCCTTCATCACGACCGCCTCATAGAGAGGCTGATGGCCATGCCGATCATTCTCCCCGACAAAGATTCGCAGCAGCATGGCGTCGCGCGGGATTTGCACGGATCTCACTCCATTTGCGTTATTTCGCGGGACGCGGGCCGCGCGGCCGGACCACATGGCCCTTCTCGGCGAATATGCGCTCGATCTCGCGCATCAACGGACGGGCGAGCCCGCTCTTGCGCATTGCGGCGAAATCGTCGCGGATCGCCGCCTCCCAACGCGCGCCGCCTTGCGTCTTCTCGCCGCGATGAGCGAGGTAGAGCGCCCGCGCTTCCCGCGTCCGGCCAAGCAACATCAGCGCATGGGCGCGGGCGGCGTAGAGCCCAACGAGGCTTGGCGCGGCCGCGATGGCGCGGTCCGAGGCCGCCAAGGAAGTCGTGAATTTGCGCGCGAGAAGCAGCTCGCGGGCGAGGCCTCCCATGCTCTCGGCCGCCGCAGCGACATCATCCCGCAAGCCCGAAAGCTCGGGATGAGCCTCGGCGTGCCCGCGCCTGAGCGCCAGCGCCCGGTCGTAATCGAGGAAGGCCTCATCGGGCCGGCCAAGGGCGCGGAGATCGTTCCCGACCCTCAACAAGGCATTCGCGAGATGGGTCTCGGCAGCCTCGCCGCCGTCGCGCTGCGCCAGGCTTTCGAATATGGCGAGCGCTTTCTCGTCGGCGGCGCGCGCATCCTCGCGCCTGCCGAGGCCGACAAGCGCGTCGGCGACCTTCGCAAAGCCGGCGGCCAGATCCCGCTCAGCCTCCGCGTCACCCGAGTCCGCAGCGAGATCGCGGCGGATCGCAAGGCTCTCCTCATAGGCCGCAAGCGCTCCGGCAGGCTCATTCGCCTGCAGCTTCGCGTCGCCAATCTCGCCGAGGGCGATCGCCTGATCGCGCCGGGACGCGGGGCTGGATTTGTCTGGAGCGAGGTCGCCGCCGGCCGCATGATCCTCGCCCTGGGCGGCTTGTCCTGCGCCGGCGGCGGCTCTGTTGTCGAGGCCCGTCGGCGGTTCACTGCGCGCCGGCGCGCCAGCCTTGTCCTGCGCGGCCTCGCGGCGGCGCGCGAGGCTCTGTTCATAGGCGACAATCGCGTCGGCGGCGTCGCCTGTCGCGCCGGCGGCGATATGGCCGAGCCACACGGCCAGAAAGCAAAACGCCAAGGATAGGAAGATATTGGCGCCGGCGCGCAGCCATTCGCCGTCGCGCGCGAGATAGAAGTCTGGACGCTGAAAGAAGAAAAAGTCGTATAGCCGCCGCAAAGGCCAACCATCACGAATTGGCGCGTCGTGGTCCCAACCACCAGCCGCCCGTCCGGACCGGTGAGCGAGCCGAAGAAACCGATGACGAAACAGCCGGAGACATTCACCAGGATCGTGCCCCAGGGGAATGTCTCGCCGAAACTGTTCGCTACGACGCCAGATAGCCAATAGCGCGCGCCGCCGCCCAAAGCGCTGCCCAGCATGATCCACAGGTAGAGCATCGACGGCGTTACCAGGTCATTTCGCGTTGGGCGCGACGGGAGCGAAATTGGCCGGACATGGCGGCGGCGGGCCGGCTTTCTTCAAAAACGGACAAAGACTCTCTCCCTCGCTGTTGTGGCGCGGCAGGAGTGATCAGCCTCTTCGGCGATTTTGGGGGAACCCCATCCCCATTCGATCAGCCAATTCTAGTCAAGAACCAAGCAATGGCAAGGATCCGAAAATCGGAGCGGCGAAAACAATGACGACTAGCGAGACCGAGTAGCTCACACGCCGACCCAGTGACGCCGGCATTTAGGGCCCGGATCAGCCCATAGTCGATGAGGCCACTTTGTCGCCTGGCGCGACCGTCGCGACATCCTCTGGCAGTTCCACGAAACCATGGGTGCGGGTCAGCGACGTCAGGACGGCCGCGCCCTCGACCGGTATTTCTCCGCATTCTATCTCTCCGTCGCTCCCGCGCGCAGCGAGACCCGCACATATTCGCGCCGGCCCTTTTTCTTTTTATAAGGAAAAACCGGCGATGACCGGCAATGACCGCGCGGGCTCGAACAAGGCCCCCGACAGAGCCGCGACCAAGGGCCGCACGACATAGACAAAGGTCACGAAGACCGCGACCGGATTGCCCGGCAGGCCGACGAAAGGCGCGCCCTCGATCACCCCCATGGCGTACCGGCCGCCCGGGCTTGATGGCGAGTCGCTCAGAACACCAGCGAGCCATTTTGCGACACCGCCGCCTTGACGTGATCCTCCTCGCCAGTCGAGACGCCGCCCGAGGTCAGGACAAGATCATGCGCCTTGGCCGCCGCGCGCAGGGCAGCGCCGATCTTATCGGGATCGTCGCGGAGAATGCCGAGGGGGGTGATCTTGACGCCTCTGCGGCGCGCGGTGCTTCCTGGCCGTTTTGATCGGCTTTGCGGTTCGGCGGCGTGCTGGAAGGCGGCGATTTTTTCGACCGGCGATGAGATCGTCTTCGCCGGGCGACAAAAAGGCCGCTTGGGGCGCGGCGGCGGTCTATGACGCCAATCGCTTCGTCCTGCATGGGCTGTCCGCCGCCTCGGCGTCGAGGTCACCGACCTCGGCATACTCCGCGACGATCCCGATAAGATCGGCGCTGCCCTGCGCTCGGCCGCCAAGGCGCATGATCTTGTCCTGACCTCGGGCGGCGTCTCGACTGGCGAGGAGGATCACGTCAAGGCGGCGGTGTCGCAAAATGGCTCGCTGGTGTTCTGCGCGTCTCGCCATCAAGCCCGGGTGGCCGGTACGCCATGGGGGTGATCGAGGGCGCGCCTTTCGTCGGCCTGCCGGGCAATCCGGTCGCGGTCTTCGTGACCTTTGTCTATGTCGTGCGGCCCTTGGTCGCGGCTCTGTCGGGGGCCTTGTTCGAGCCCGCGCGGGCATTGCCGGTCATTGCCGGTTTTCCTATAAAAAGAAAAAGGGCCGGCGCGAATATGTGCGGGTCTCGCGGCCGCGGGAGCGATGCGGGGACGTCATTGCGGAGAAATACCCGGTCGAGGGCGCGGCGCCCTGACGTCGCTGACCCGGACCCATGGTTTCGCGGAGCTGCCGGAGGATGTCGCGACGGTCGCGCCAGGCGACAAAGTGGCCTTCATCGACTATGGGCTGATCCGCTAAATGCGGGCGTCACTGGGTCGGCGTGTGAGCTACTCGGTCGCGTAGTTGTTATTGTTTTCGCCGCTCCGATTTTCGGATCCTTGCCATCGCCCGCTCTCGGCGAGAATTGGCTGATCACATGGGGACGGGGTTCCCCCAAAATCGCCGAACAGGCCGATGACTCCTGCCGCGCCACGACAGCCAGGGAGAGAATCTTTGTTTCATTTGAAGAGAGCCGGCCCGCCGCCCGCCATGTCCGGCCAATTTCGCTCCCGTCGCGCCCAACACGAATTACCTGGTAATGCTGTCGATGCTCCACCTGTGGATCATGCTGGGCAGCGCTCTGGGCGGCGGCGCGCGCTATCGGCTATCTGGCGTCGTAGCAAACAGTTTCGGCGAGACATTCCCCGGGGCATGATCCTGGTGAATGTCTCCGGCTGTTTCGTCATTGGTTTCTTCGGCTCGCTCACCGGTCCGGACGGGCGGCTGGTGGTTGGGACCACGACGCGCCAATCCGTGATGGTCGGCCTTTGCGGCGGCTATACGACTTTTTCTTCCTTCAGCGTCCAGACTCTCTATCTCGCGCGCGACGGCGAATGGCTGCGCGCCGCCAATATCTTCCTATCCTTGGCGTTTTGCTTTCTGGCCGTGTGGCTCGGCCATATCGCCGCCGGCGCGACAGGCGACGCCGCCGACGCGATTGTCGCCTATGAACAGAGCCTCGCGCGCCGCCGCGAGGCCGCGCAGGACAAGGCTGGCGCGCCGGCGCGCAGTGAACCGCCGACGGGCCTCGACAACAGAGCCGCCGCCGGCGCAGGACAAGCCGCCCGGGCGAGGATCATGCGGCCGGCGGCGACCTCGCTCCAGACAAATCCAGCCCCGCGTCCCGGCGCGATCAGGCGATCGCCCTCGGCGAGATTGGCGACGCGAGCTGCAGGCGAATGAGCCCGCCGGAGCGCTTGCGGCCTATGAGGAGAGCCTTGCGATCCGCCGCGATCTCGCTGCGGACTCGGGTGACGCGGAGGCTGAGCGGGATCTGGCCGCCGGCTTTGCGAAGGTCGCCGACGCGCTTGTCGGCCTCGGCAGGCGCGAGGATGCGCGCGCCGCCGACGAGAAAGCGCTCGCCATATTCGAAAGCCTGGCGCATCGCGACGGCGGCGAGGCGGCGCGAGACTATCTCGCGAACGCCTTGTTGAGGGTCGGGAACGATCTCCGCGCCCTTGGCCGGCCCGATGAGGCCTTCCTCAATCACGACCGGCGGCGGCCGTCTTAGGCGCGGGCTCGCCGAGGCTCATCCCGAGCTTTTGGGCTCGTGCCTTATGAAAAAAAAAAAAAAAAAAAAAAAAAAAAACTGAATGTTGGCTGTGGCCGGCACGCAAATTCACGACTTCCTTGGCGGCCTCGGGACTGCGCCATCGCGGCCGCGCCAAGCCTCGTTGGGCTCTCTACGCCGACCGCGCCCATGCGCTGATGTTGCTTGGCCTGGGACGCGGGAAGCGCGGGCGCTCTACCTCGCTCATCGCGGCGAGAAGACGCAAGGCGGCGCGCGTTGGGAGGCGGCGATCCGCGACGATTTCGCCGCAATGCGCAAGAGCGGGCTCGCCCGTCCGTTGATGCGCGAGATCGAGCGCATATTCGCCGAGAGGGGCCATGTGGTCCGGCCGCGCGGCCCGCGTCCCGCGAAATAACGCAAATGGAGTGAGATCCGTGCAAATCCCGCGCGACGCCATGCTGCTGCGAATCTTTGTCGGGGAGAATGATCGGCATGGCCATCAGCCTCTCTATGAGGCGGTCGTGATGAAGGCGCGCGAGCTGCATCTCGCCGGCGCGACGGTGTTGCGCGGGCCGATGAGCTTCGGCCATTCGAGCCGGCTTCACACGACGAAGATCCTGCGCCTCTCCGAGGATCTGCCTTTCGTGATCGAGATCGTCGACAGCGAGGAGAAGATCAACGCCTTCCTGCCTGTGCTGGACGCCATGATGGCGGCGGCGAGCGGGCTCGTCACCTTGGAGAAGGTTCAGGTGCTCCAATACGGGCCGGACGGCAAAACGTGAACTCTCGATCCGTTTCGCCGGCTTCAGGCCGCGCCGCCCAAACTCGCGAGATTATAGCCTTCCTCGCGCAAGACCCGCTGCACCGCGGGCCGCGCCAGCATGCGCTTGTAATGCGCCTGAAGATTCGCCGGCAGGGGAATCTTGGTCTTGTCGGCCCAGAACTCCACATAGAACAGGATCGGATCGGCGATCGAGAATTGGCCGGCGACGTAATCCTTCGCGCCGAGCTGGTCGTTCAATATGCCGAAGCATTTCTCGACAAGCTCGCGGCCGAAGGCGCGCACGGCCTCGTGGTCGGCCTCGTTGCGGGTGAAGGTCGGGGTCGCGAAAATCCGCGCGAAGCCTTGCCCATGGACGGTGCCGACGACAAAGGCGAGGGTTTCGACGATCCTTGTCGCGCTCTCGATGTCTTCCGGCAGAAGCTTGGCGCGGGGATGCGCGCGGCCGAGCCAATAGGCGATCGCCTGAACTTCGGTGAGGGAGGTGCCGTCGTCGCGCACCAGCGTCGGGATCGTCGATTTCGGATTGATCGCCACATAATCCGGCTTGAAATGATCGCCGGCGGGAAGGTTGACGATATAGGCCTCGAACGCCTTGTCGAGCTCTTCGAGAATGATATGGATGCCGGTCGAGCAGGACCCGGGCGTCATATAGAATTTCATCTTCAGCCTTTTCTCTCGCCGCGGCGCTTGCGCGCGGCCTCCGCCGGAAACATGCTCGTGCGGGTCGCTCGAATTGGACAAGCCACAGGCCGCCCATGAAAAAAGCGTGCCATATGATCCGCGACCGACGGGCTCGCGAAATCGAATCGTTCCGCCTTGGCGATGATCGCCGCGCTGAGTTCGGCGATCTGCGCCGACGCTCTTCGGCGCGCGCGCAGCAGAACGAATTCGCTCTCGCCGAGCCTCGGCAAGCGCTGGCCCGGCGGACATTCTGTCAAGCCTTTTGGCATGAGCTTGCTCGAATGGGCCATGATCCCGAGGCCGGCCTGCGCGGCCGCGACCAGTCCGCTGAGGCTGCCGCTCGTGCAGGCGATCCGCCACGGAATTCCGGCCTGCTCCAGCGCCGCCAGCGCCATGAAGCGCGAGATGCTCGGCGGCGGATAAAGGATCAGCTGAAATCTGTCCGCCGGAAAAGATCGGATCTTTCGTCGCGCCCGCCCAGACAAGGCTGTCGCGCCAGATGAGCTCGCCGCGCTCCTCGCCGGGCCAGCGCTTGCAGAGCGCTATGTCGAGCTCCCCGGCGTCGAACTTTGCGATCAGGCTGTTGCTGAGCGCGATGGTGAATTCGAGATCGACCAGGGGATGTTCCCGCACGAAGCCGCGCAACACCTCGGGCAGCCAGGAAGATACCAGATCCTCGGAGGCGCCGAAGCGCAAGCGGCCGCGCAGCCTGGTTCCGGCGAAATGCCGCCGCGCGCGCTCATTTGTCTCGAGGATGTTCCGGGCGAATTCAACCATCGCCTCGCCTTCTATGGTCAAGGCGACCGAATGGGTGTCGCGCACGAAAAGCCTATGGCCGACCGCCGCCTCGAGCTTGCGGACATGATCGCTCACCGTCGGCTGGCTCAGGCCAAGCTTGCGGCTGGCTTCGGAAAAGCTGTTGCCCTCCGCGATGACGAGAAATGTCTGCAAGAGCGCGGGGTCGAGCATCGGCCGGGCTTATCGGAAAATTCGATCACACTTATAAACACGATCGGCGTTCCCAACCCAAATAACAATCTGCAAATTCGCGGTCGGCGCCCTGATCGGCGGCTGAAAAAAGACGACAAGAAACGCAGAGGAGGAAAAGATGAACCTATATTCGCGCCGGAACATCCTTGCGACGAGCGCGGCTGGCGGCCTCGCCGCGGCGGCCGCGGCGGCTTCCGCCGAGCCTTATTCAGCCGCCGAGAGCGACCCCGGCCCGCGTGACGCGGCGCAGGAGGCGGTCAATCCCTATGATTGGCGATCCTTGCCGACCGATCATGGCAATCTCGGAACCTTGCGAAGCTCGTTTTCCCAGGTTCACAACCGCCATACCGACGCGGGCTGGGCGCGCGAGGTCACGGTCAGGAATTTTCCGATCTCGAAAGCCATGGCCGGCGTCAACATGCGGCTTCCGGCGGGCGCGGTGCGCGAGCTGCATTGGCACGTGCCGGCGGAATGGGCCTATGTGACCTATGGCGTCGGGCGGATCACGGCGGTCGACGCCGGCGCGCGAAGATTCGTCGCCGACGTGAAGGAAGGCGACCTCTGGTTCTTCCCCGGCGGCGTGCCCCATTCCATCCAGGGCCTCGGACCCGACGGATGCGAATTCGTCCTCGTCTTCAACGACGGCAATTTCTCCGAGGACAGCACGTTTCTCATCACCGACTGGATCAATCATACGCCGAAGGAGGTGCTTGCGAAGAATTTCAACGTTCCGCCAACAGCCTTCGACAATACGCCGAAGAAGGATCTTTGGATCTTCAACGCGCCATTGCCGGAAAGCCTCGCCGACGATCTCGCCCAGAGCAAGCAGCCGGATGTGCCGAACCCGTATAAATTCTCTCTGCTCGACCAAAAGCCGGTCTTCAAGTCGCAAGGCGGCGCGGTCCGCATCGCCGACGCCAATAATTTCAAGGCGACGACGATGGCCGCGGCCCTGGTCGAGGTCGCGCCCGGGGGGATGCGCGAGCTGCACTGGCATCCGACCTCGGACGAATGGCAATATTACATCAGCGGGACGGCGCGCATGGGCGTGTTCCACGGCGAAGGCCGGAACGCCACGGTGGAGTTCCATCCAAGCGACGTCGGCTATGTGCCGCAATCGATCGGCCATTACATCCAGAACGTGGGGACCGATACGCTTCGCTTCCTGGAGGTCTTCACCAGCGCGGAATATTCCGATATATCGCTCGCCTCCTGGATGGCCAATGTCCCGCATGAGCTCGTCGCCGCCCATTTGAACATTGATCTCTCGACCCTGCGGAAAATGGCTCAGACCAAGACCCCGGTTGTTCCAATTTAGATAAATCGTTAACATAACCGCTGGGGGAAGCGGGTTGAAGCCGCCCATTGCGCCGGGAGCGATTTTTCTGAGAGGGAAATCGCTCCTGTTCATAGTCGTTTTGGGCGCTTCGGACGCGCGGTGATTTCGAGCGCAGGGGCCGTCCATGAGCGTAGCTGATAATCTTGACCGATATAGCCGGCCATCCGGCGGGCTGCTGTCGCGCGAGCGCACGATCGGCAAGCCGGGGTTCAACCGCTGGCTCGTGCCGCCGGCCGCGCTCGCGATTTATTTGTGCATAGGCATGGCCTATGGGCTCAGCGTTTTCTGGCTGCCTTTGTCGCGCGCGATCGGGATCGAGAAAGCCGTCGTCTGCCCGGATCTGACCTTGATCGGCGCCCTGTTCACGCGAAGCTGCGATTGGCGGGTCAATGATCTTTTGGTGGTGTTCGAGCTCGGCATTGTTTTCCTTGGCCTTTCCGCAGCCGTGTTCGGCGGCTGGCTCGAGCGTGCGGGGCCGCGCAAGGCGGGGGTCGCGGCCGCGTTTTGCTGGGGCGGCGGCTTTCTGATCGGCGCGCTCGGCGTCTATGTTCATCAGCTCTGGATTTTTTGGCTTGGCATGGGAGTCATCGGCGGGATCGGGCTTGGCCTAGGCTATATTTCGCCGGTCTCGACCCTGGTGAAATGGTTTCCGGACCGGCGCGGCATGGCGACCGGCATGGCCATCATGGGCTTTGGCGGCGGCGCGCTGATCGGTTCGCCGCTCGCCAATCTGCTCATGAACGGGGGCGACCTCGTCAACATCAACTTCGTCGGCTTTGGCGGCGCCGAGAGTTCGATCCATTTGCCGGCGCTTCATTACATCCTTTCGCTGCCCGGCTTTCGCTCCGCGACATCCGTCGGCGTCTGGCAAACGCTCGTCGCGCTCGGCCTGATCTATCTGGCGTGCATGCTGATCGGCGCGTTCGGCTATCGCGTTCCGCCCGAGGACTGGCGGCCGGCGGGCTGGATTCCATCGGAGCATAAGAGCGCGTTGGTGACGACGGGCGACGTCCATCTGAACGACGCGCATAAGACGCCTCAATTCTGGCTCATCTGGGCGGTGCTGTGCCTCAATGTCTCGGCCGGAATCGGCGTTCTCGCCATGGCCTCGCCGATGCTGCAGGAGATCTTCGCTGGGTCCTTGATTGGGGCTCCGAGCGTCGGCTTTTCCGCGCTTGACGCGGCGCAAAAGACGGCGGTCGCCGCGATCGCCGCCGGCTTTGTCGGGCTGTTGTCTCTGTTCAACATCGGCGGGCGCTTTTTCTGGGCCTCGCTGTCCGATAAGCTTGGGCGCAAGGCGACCTATTTCACTTTCTTCGGATTGGGAATCCTGCTTTACGCTGCGGCCCCGAGTTTCGCGCATATGGGGTCAAAGGCGCTTTTCGTCGCGGCCTTTTGCGTCATCCTCTCCATGTATGGCGGCGGTTTCGCCACCGTGCCTGCCTATCTCGCCGATATTTTCGGCGTCAAATACGTCGGCGCCATTCACGGCCGCTTGCTGACCGCCTGGTCGACCGCCGGCGTCGTCGGGCCCGTGGTCGTCGGCTATATACGCGACGCGCAAATCGCGGCGGGGATCGATCGCGCGTTGGTCTATGATCGGACCATGTATATCCTTGCCGGTTTCCTTGCCGTCGGCTTCATATGCAACGCGTTGATTCAGCCGGTCAAAGCGAAATGGCTGCTCAAGGAAGACAAGGCCTCGGAAAAGCCGTCGCAAGCGGGATTGGGCCACGCGCCGGGGGTCGTCCATGGCGGGCAAAAGGTGGCCGCCGTCATCGCGTGGTCGCTGGTCTCCCTTCCCATTCTTTGGGGCGTTTCGAAAGCGCTCGAGAGCGCGGTGAAAATTTTTCATTAGAGCATGTTCCGAAAAAGTTGACCGACTTTTTCGACATTAAGACATCGGATATATCCGATGTCTCATGAGAACATGCTCCAACTTATTGATCTGGAGCGAGTTCTTATCGATTGGATGATTCCATCCAATCGGAACGCGCTCTAGGGCGCGGAGTTCAGGCGGCGGCAGGCTCCGCCTCCATCTTCGTCATGCGTTGAAGGAGAACAGCCGCGCCGTCGCGGCGGCGCGGCGGGCGGCCTCGAGGCTTAATCCGCCTTGCGCCGCTTGAACCGCCGCGAGCGCCTGGGTGAGCCGCAAGCCGCCTTGATGCAGATCGACGGAGATTTCCTCTTGAGCTCCCGCCAGCGCGTCATTCATGGCGGCGATTTCGCCTTGCGTGCCGCCTGCGTCGAGGGCGAGCATCAAAGCGAGCGCGCCCTTGTCGTCATGCGCGTCGAGCGCCTTGCTGCGCAAGAGGCGGTACAGATTGACGAAGCGCTTCACCGCCCGCGCCGAACTGCCGGCGAGCGGGGCGAGCTTGGCGAGAAGCTCGGCTTCCATCTCCGTAATAGGCTCGTCGAGCGCGGACCGCCGAATATCGCGGGTCGCGGGCTGCGCCCTTGCCGTCGATGCGCCGTTGAGAATATCGCGCGCGAAGGCTCCATAATCGGCGCGCGCGGCGATTTCGCCCAGTTGAAACGGCGCTTGAATCCATTTGTCCAGGCCGGCTTCCTCTTCGCCCGGGCTAGCGCCGAGCCGCGCCGGATCGACGGCGATCAGCGCGACGAAACCCTGGCCGAGCGCGCCGCGTATTTGCGCGAGAATTTCGCGCGCGCGGGACGCCGGCGCGGCGTCGAGATTATCGATGGCGAAGATGATCCGCTCGGGCGCATCGACAGGGGCGGCGTTTCCGGCATTGTCCTGCGCGCCGCCCTGCTTCTGAACCAGCGCGCTGACGGCCGCGATAAAGCGCTGCGCCTGTTGCTTTATGGGATCGACCGCGAAAGGCGGCGGCTCGATCAGCCCCGCATGATCCGGCTGAAGGCCGCCGGCGCGACGTTCCGCCTCGGCGGCGGCGCGCGCGAGCCGATCGACTTCGCTTGTCAAAGCCTCCACGCGCCGCGTCTGATGCCCGAAATGCCCGTCCAATTCGCGCCGGCGCGCGAAGAGATCGGCCTGCAGCAGGCGCTCGCCGCGAAACGCCACTTGAATGAGCCGCAAGGCCCGCCAGACATTGACGCTAAGCGCTAAGGCCGCGCCGGCGAAGGCGATCGAGCGGAGCGTCAAGAGCCAATCCATATGGGTCTCGAGCCAGGCCGCGGCGGCGGCCAATTGCTCGTTGGCGCGCAGCCAACCGAGCCAGGTCGCTTGCGCGACGACCGCCTCGCCGAGGCCAATTCCGGCGAGGACCAGGAGAAGCGCGGTCGCAAGCAGCCTTGTCTGTCCCTTGAGCGCCCAAAAGGCCCGCAAGGCGAAGCCTGTCCGCCCGCCGCCATCGCGATCGGCGATCGCGCGCACCATGTCCTTATAGTCGCGGATGGGCTCGCTCGTCGCGCCGAACGCGCCAAGCGTGGTCTTGATCCGGGTCCGATTGGCGCGCGCATAGGCGTCGATCTGGGAGCCGGACGCGTCATAAAGCACGGTCTCGGTCAGTTTCGCGCGGCGGTTTTCCGACTCGGCGAGCGCCGCCCTCTCGGCCTCGAGCTTGCGGCGGGCGGCGTCGAGCCGCTCGAAAGCCTCCCGAGCCGCGGCGCGGGGATCGCTCGCGGCATGGGCGGCCTCGAGCGCGAAGGCGGGCGCCGCCGCGGCGAGGCTCGCGTGGAGCGCAGCGGCGAGGGCCGCGGCCGGATGGCCCTCGAGATCGGCGGCGTCAATCCGCAAGGAAACGATCTTGCCGAGGAATGGCGTCTCGCCAGCCTTTCGCGCCGCGGCGCTCAGGGCGTCGATCAGGCCGATCAGGCGACTCATGGCCAGGCTCTTGCCTGATCCGGAGCGCCCGAGAAGCCCGATCGCAAGCGGCGTCTGCGTTCGCGCATGGGCCGCGAGCTCGGCGAGCAAACCGAGCTCGGCGTCGAGGCCGAGCGCGTCGGCAGCGTCCGGGAGGTCGGCGGCGAAGATCGGCCGCGTCGGGGACGAACGAAGCGGCCCAAGCGCGGAGGCGTAGGGATCAGGCGGCGCGGCCTCGGTCCGCCGCGTCGGCGCGTCGCCCGGGACGATTGCTCCAAAATCGCGCAATCCGCTCTTTTCCAAGGTGGAAATCCTTCTGATCGGCGCCTGCGGCGCTTTTTGAAATTGTTTCCCGGCACGCGTAGAGATGCAAGTAGGCGGGCGATTGTGACATCGGCAAGACTAAAACCGGGACCAAGACAAAGACCGTTCAGGCCTTCTTTTCAAACGAAACGCGCGTCGCCCTGGACCGCGCCGCCGCGCGCGGCTACATAGCTGTCCAACTTCACTCCTCTCTGGCGGCGAGACGCGAGCCTCATGGCGCGGCAATTCATTTATCATATGCAAGGCCTCACGAAGACCTATCCCGGCGGGAAAAAGGTCCTCGAGAACGTCAATCTCTCCTTCTATCCCGACGCGAAGATCGGCGTGCTCGGCGTCAACGGCGCCGGCAAATCGACGCTTTTGCGGATCATGGCGGGCATAGACACGGAATTCACCGGCGAGGGTTTCGTCGCCGAGGGCGCGAGGGTCGGCTATCTGCCGCAGGAGCCGCCGCTCGACGAGATTCTCGACGTGCGCGGCAATGTCATGCTCGGCGTCGCGGCGAAACAGGCGGTTCTCGACCGCTACAATGAGCTCGCCATGAATTATTCCGACGAGACCGCCGACGAGATGACGCGGCTGCAGGACGAGATCGAGGCGTTGGGCCTTTGGGATCTCGACGCGCAGGTCGATCTCGCCATGGACGCCTTGGGCTGCCCGCCCGACGATTGGCCAGTCGGCAAGCTCTCCGGCGGCGAGCGCCGCCGCGTCGCGCTGTGCCGGCTTCTGCTCGAAAAGCCCGAGCTTTTGCTGCTCGACGAGCCGACCAACCATCTCGACGCCGAGACCGTGAACTGGCTCGAAGGCCATTTGCGGACATATCCCGGCGCGATTCTAATCGTCACCCATGACCGCTATTTTCTCGACAATGTAACGGGCTGGATTCTCGAGCTCGACCGCGGCCGCGGCATTCCCTACGAAGGCAATTATTCGTCCTGGCTGAAGCAGAAGCAGAAGCGGCTCGCCCAGGAGGGCCGCGAGGAGGAGGCGCGCCAGCGCCAGCTCGAAGCGGAATCGGAATGGATCGCCTCAAGCCCCAAGGCGCGGCAAGCCAAATCCAAGGCGCGCATCCAGCGCTATGAGGACCTTGTCCAGAAGCAAAACGACAAAGCCCCGACGACGGCGCAGATCGTCATCCCGGTGGCCGAGCGGCTCGGCAATAACGTCATTGATTTCTCGCATCTGTCGAAGGGTTTCGCCGACAAACTCCTGATCGACGATCTCTCGTTCAAATTGCCGCCCGGCGGCATAGTTGGCGTGATCGGCCCGAACGGCGCGGGCAAGACTACTTTGTTTCGCATGATCACCGGCCAGGAAAAGCCGGACAAAGGCGAAATCGCAATCGGCGAGTCGGTGCAGCTCGGCTATGTCGATCAATCGCGCGATTCGCTCGATGGCAAGAAAAATGTGTGGGAGGAAATTTCAGGCGGCAATGAAATCATCTATCTCGGCAAGCGCGAGATTAATTCGCGCGCCTACACAGGCGCCTTCAATTTCAAGGGCTCGGATCAGCAGAAGAAAGTCGGCCAGCTCTCGGGCGGCGAGCGCAACCGCGTGCATCTCGCCAAAATGCTGAAATCCGGCGCCAATCTTCTCCTGCTCGACGAGCCGACCAATGATCTCGACGTTGACACCTTGCGCGCGCTAGAGGAAGCCTTGACCGATTTCGCCGGCTGCGCGGTGATCATCTCGCATGACCGTTTCTTCCTGGACCGCATCGCGACCCATATTCTCGCCTTCGAGGGCGACAGCCATGTCGAATGGTTCGAAGGCAATTTCGCCGATTACGAGGAAGACAAGAAGCGCCGCCTCGGGCAGGACAGCCTCATCCCGCATCGGATGAAATATAAGAAGTTCTCGCGGTAGGCGCTCGGGCGGGCGCGCCGCCGCATGCATGTAGATTGGCGCAATCGTCCGTGTAGCGCCGTCTCGACAATCGTGTAGGCGAAGCGCCATCTCTGTCTCTCCTTAATTGGGGGGCGGGGAGAGACGATGCAAGCTGACGATGAAATCTTCGCGGATTGGGTCAATTGGCGCTGTGGGGCGCCGTTGCATGAGTCAATGACGTTCGCGAACGCCGGCCTCTTGCTCGGTCGCGGAACGCTTCTCGCGGCTTTCGGAAAATACGCGCGCGGCGCGGCGAGCGATCCGATCAACGGCAATGAGGCGCGCATCGTCGCGCTTTTGACTGGAACGTTCGGGCGGCCGCTCGCGGGTGGCGTCATCGCGAAGATGCGGCGCGCCTGCGCGATATGGCTGGGCGGCGACAAGGGGCTCGCGCAAATCCATCTCGCCCTGACCGGCCTGCCGCGAGTTGGAGAATGGGACGCCTATTGCCTCCATCTCGCCGACAAATCCTTGGCGAGGGGCGTGACCCCTTCCGAGCTGATGAAGGCCATCGGCTTCCCAAACGTCGCGCGCGAGCTCGAAAAATACAGCGCCAATCAGCCGCGTGTTCCCGCCGGCAGCGGACGCGAGAGCGGGCGAGGGACCTCTGGAGGCGGCGGGTCTGGCTCGGGCGGCGGAGATGACGCCGGCAAGAAGCCCGAGCGCGCGCCGGGGGTGCCCGAGGGCGCGTCTGGCTCGGGCGGGGCGGATAGCGCGGGACGCGCGACCTTTGTGCATCGCGTCGATATCCGCGTAGTGGGAGCGACGAGGCCGGACGCCAATCCCGATGGGATTGTCCCAGGAGCGCAATATGCGCAAGCCAATCCGGCACCGGTTATTTTACCAGATGACATGAAGCATATCCATGACTTGCACTTTGCGGGTACGCCTGATGAATTTAAAGGAAAGTTCACTCCGGAATATTCGAACGAGGAAGCTATTCGAGGCTTAGTCGAGGATGCATGGAAAAATGCGACGCAGGAAGATCTGGGAGCTGGGACTTGTTTTGGCACGGTTGTTATCGGGGCAGGTGTCTCGATCCTCGTGGATGGCGCGCCACAGCCTTATATCATAGGTTACTCCGGTAAAGGCCTGAGAGTGCCTGCGGTTCCGACAAACACATATGTTGTGGTCTTGGACGAGAACAACTACGTAAAAACCTGTTATCCAATCAACCCTGCTGATGAAATCAATTTTCGCGACGAGTAAGCCTATGCCGGTTGCGATAGAATGTTTGAAAGAATTGACCATTCCACATCTCAAGGCTTTCGACCTTGATCCCGAGTTCGGCCTCGCTTGCTTGAGCGTGGATGGCGACGATTTCGCCATCCATCTCAACAATGGGCTGTTGCGGTCCTGGAGGGACGACAGCAGCTTCAAACATGTTCGGCTAAAATGGTTCGCATGCGATCAGGTCGTAGTCTTGGGTCCCGGCTATTCGACCGCTGTCGTTTCAGCCACGAATTGGCGAGAGCTGGAACGGAGTTGACCTGATGTGCTGATCTTATCAGACAATTACATCTTTTTCGGCTATGGGGAACAAGATATTGGCAGTGCCCTCATAGATGATCCGGCGAGGCGCGTCGTATCTATCCTGTCTCGCAACGGCCGCTTTGAACTTGGCTTCGAGGAGTTTTTTTCAAAGGACCGTGAAGCGGATTTTTTCGAGGCTGAAGTAGCCTATAGTTTCGACGACCATTTTGCCTTCATCATTTATCCGAGCAACAGGCTGTGGATTTTCAACATAGCCGCGCGAACTTATCGCAGCATTCCGGCGCCCTTCTCTCTCGTGTCGGTCCACGTGGTGAGCGGCAACGACAAAAAGGCCTATGCAATCTTCGACAGGCTCCAAATGATCAAATTGGGTTATGAGCGAGAGGCGCCGCCGTTCGAGGTCGCCGTCTTCGACCTGGTGGCGGGAACGGCGGTCAAGGAAAGCTTCGGACCGATCGAAGCGGCGCTTGTTCGCGCGGGCTTCGATCCGAATGAAATCACGCTTCAACCCAACGCCAGAGGCCGCATCATCGTCAGCGACCGCAAGAAGGCGGCGCTTCTGGAATTCAGCGACGTTTGAAGTCGCCGTCATAAAGCCTTCATTTTCCAATGATGGCTCTTCAAGACGCAACGACCCGCCGCCCCAGCTCGCCCTTGCGAGCCGACGGCGTTCGACAAGAACTCCCCGGAAATCAGAATATGCTCGATCAACCGTTCAACATCACCGTCCGTCCTTCGACCGAACAGGACGTGCCCGCGATGATAGCGATCTACGCCTATCACGTTCAACATGGCGTCGGCGATTATCCGACCGAGCCGCTTCATCCGGAGGACATCAAGCGGCGGCGCAAATCCATGCTCAAGCATCGTCTGCCGCATCTCGTCGCCGAACTTGGCGGAGCGGTCGTCGGCTACGCCTATGCGGTTCCGTTTCGCAAGCGGCCGGCCTATCGCTATGCGGTCAAGCATTCGATCTATGTTGATAAGGATCATCTGCGTTCGGGCATAGGCCGCGCGCTCCTGCCGGCCTTGATCGAGGCCTGCGCGGAAGCGGGCTATCGCCAGATCATTTCCTATGTGGACGCCGAGAACGCGCCTTCGCTTCTTCTGCACGAATCTTTTGGGTTCGAGCGCGCCGGCCTCCTGCGTGCGGTCGGGTTCAAGTTCGGCAAATGGACCGACACGGTCTTGATGCAGCGCGCGCTCGGGGACGGCGGCATGTCGCTTCCCTGCGTTCTTCCCGGCGATCCGCGCTGACTTGTCCCGTGGTGCAAGAGGGGCTATTCGCGCACCGCGTAAGTGTAGAAGCGGATCGACCCGTCGGGCTCGATCTCGCGGTAGACGCCCTGAATCTCCGCCTCGAAACCTGGAAAGAGATTGGCGCTGCGTTCGAACATCTTCAGATAGTCGAGCATGGGCCTTGCGCGCTCGTCGACTCTTTCGCCGGGAACGATTGTTGGTATTCCCGGCGGGTAGACGAGGAAAAGGGTCGCCGCGAGGCGGCCGAAGATTTTTTCGATCGGAAGATAGTCGACCTTGTTGCGCACCATCTGGCGCACCGCCTCATGCGGCGGCATGGCCATGTTCGGCAGGCGGCCGAGCGCGAATTGCGCCGCCTGCAAGGCGCTGACGCCATTGTCGCGGAAGAAGGCGTGCATTTCGCCGCAGAGGTCGCGCAGCCTCATGCCGGAATAGCGGCCGGGCCTCTGGCGGACGAATTCGGGGATGGCGTCATCGAGCCTTGCGTTCTCATCATGCAGCCGCTTGAAGGCGACCAGCGCGCTGAGCAATGTCCAGGCCTTGCTGAACTCGACGCCCGGAGTGAGCAGGAAGAGAAGCGAATTCAGGTCGTTCTTCTCCGCGACGATCCGGTTCTCCCGCAAATATTGGGCGACGATGGGCGCTGGAATCCCATGCGCCTCATAGGCGCCGGTGAGGCGGTCAAATCCCGGCGTGAGCAAAGTGAGCTTCATCGGATCGACCATCGCGAAATTGGCCGCGACATGGCCGTAGCCGTGCCATGCCGCTCCGGGGACGAACTCCCAAAAGCGCGCGTTGGTGGAGAGTTCGTCGGTTGAAAGATTTTCCCAGGCGATCTCGCGCGCCGGCTCGCCGGGATGCGCGGCCGGCAGGACGACGCGGTCTGGGACGAAAGCGTCGAAGAACCATCGCCGCGCCGGATCAACCTCGCGCTCCTCGAATTCGCGGCGCGCCGCGCGCAGCTTTTTGCGCAGCTCGATCCCGAGCCGGATGGTGTCGTCCCAAAGAACCTCGCCGGAGCGTCCCTTCATCATTTGCGCGCCGACGTCGAGCGAGGCGAACAAGGGATAATAGGGCGAGGTCGATGCGTGCAGCAGGAAGAACTCGTTGAAGCGGCGATGGCCGACCCTGCGCTCCTGGCCGCGAATATGGCTGTCCTTCACATGGATTTGCGAGGCCTGCGAAAAGCCCGCAAGCTGCTTATGCGTCGATTGCGTCGAGATGATCCCCGGATCATTCGGCCCGAGCGCGCCGAGCCCCATGCCGAAACGGCCGGAGAAGATCGGGTGGAACTTCATGAACCCGGCCCAGGCCTCATCGAAGAGGATATAGTCGCAAAGATGGCCGATCTTTTCGAGGATCATCCGGGCGTTGTAGATCGTGCCGTCATAGGAGCATTGGTCGATGACGGCGACGCGGAACGGCCGTTCGCGCCGCCACGCCTCAGGGTCCTTGACGAGAGGATGCGCGCGGATCTTCTCCCTTATGCGCGCCTCGTCGAGCGCCTCCGGATAGATCGGTCCGATCAGGCCATAGCAATTGCGGTCGGCCTCGAGAAAGATCGGTATCCCGCCGCCGAGGAACAGCGCGCCATGATGCGCCGCCTTGTGATTGTTGCGGTCGAAAAGGACGAGATCGTCTTGCGCCACCAGGGCCGAGAGCACGATCTTGTTTGACGATGACGTGCCGTTGAAAACGAAATAGGTTTTCTCGGCGCCGAAGATCGCCGCGGCCTCCTTCTGCGCGCGAAGGGCCGGGCCTTCATGGGTCAGAAGGTCGCCGAGCTCGAGCACGGAATTGTCGAGATCGTCGCGAAAGACCGCCTCGCCGAGATGCTCGACGAAGATGCGGCCGATCGGGCTGCGTCCGTAGAAGACGCCGCCATTATGGCCCGGGCAGGTCCAGAGCTGATTGCCCTCCTCGGCGTAATCGACGAGCGCGCCGAAGAAGGGCGTCTTCAGCGTCTCCGCATATTGCTTCAGCCGGCTCACGAGGTTTCTGGCGATGAATTCCGGCGTCTCCTCGGCGAGGAAGACATAGCCGTCGATATAGTCGAGCACCTCGACGGGGATGTCCTCGAACTGCTTGCGCCGCACCAGCAGGACGATCGGCATTTCAAGCCCGCGCCGGCGCATCAGATTGATCAGCGCCGCGGTCTTGCCGTCGACGCCCTTCTTGCCCCAGTCGACCACCATGCAGCCGATCGCGGCGTCGGTCTGCGACCGCGAGCTCGGCGTCTTCGAATCGCGGCGCGCGCACGACCTGGAAGCCGAGCCGCGCGATCGCGGAGACGATCTGCTGCAGCCGCAGCCCTTCGAGGTCGAGATCCGCGAAGGCGGGCGCGCAGACGAGAAAAGTGAAACGCCTGTAGAAATCCATTATGCGGCTCCGCGCGGGTGGAGGAGTAGGACGACGACGATGCGT
>CAWESJ010000096.1:0-5642 GCA_963811015.1 uncultured Alphaproteobacteria bacterium
GAGAGTTGCCGAAACGTCTGTGCGGATTCGGATCGCTCCGTCAATGGATTGGCGCACGGCGTTATCGACATGCGCGCCGAACGCCATCCCTTTGTCGTAGCGATTGAACAAGGGCGGAAAAATCGTATGCGGCAACACCGCGGAGATGAACAGCGGGCTGCGCTGCAGCGCGCGGACCACCATCCCGCCGAGCTCGCAGGCCTCGCCGCCGCTTTCGGGCAATTGCAGATTTTCCTTGACCTGAGCGGATTGATGGCCGGCCGTGGCGCGTCCGTCGATCCAAGCAGCCGCCTGCATCGCCGCCCGGCATCGCGCGATCTGGTCCTGGTCGAGAATCTCGGGAATATGCACGATCATAGGGTCAACCGCGTCTGAGCGGGCGAGGGCGCGACATTAAAAATTCGGCCGCTGAAAGCTTTTCGCGCTTGCGCCGCGTCGGCGTCCAGCCGCGCCCAACCAGGCCTGGCTTGGGGCGCGGCCTCTTCGAAGCGGGCCGGCGAAGCCATATCATGACCCCCGTGATGAAAAAAAGCGTTGGACTGAGGCCACAAAACACGCCGATCGCCCGCCAAAGCGGCCCATGCAGCCGCGCCTCATGCAGGCTGCGAAGCGAAGCGGCGAAGGCGTCGCCAGATGTGGGGGGCGGCGCGAGCGTCGCCACGCCGGTCGCATCCTCCACCGTCACGCCGCGCGGCGAATCGTCGGCTCCCACGAGCTGAACATGCCAAAGCTTGTCCTGCTCGCCTGGCATGGACAGAACGGTCGGCCGCGCGCCCGGCGTGGATTGCAGCGCCAATTCGACCACCCGCTGCGGGTTCTGAACCGGCCGGCGCAGCAAGGCCGCGCCCGACCCTTGGCGCGTCGGACGCGGAGAAAGCTCGGCGAAAGCCGTGATCAGGCCGCGCGCCTGCTGCGGAAAGCTGAGATAGGCGCCCGTCAAGGCCATCGCGGCCAAGGGAGCGGCGATCCAGCCGCCGGCCATGTGATGGAGGTTGAGGCTCGCCCTAACGCCGCGCCGCCACCACAACGCCTGAAGGATTTCTCCGGCGTCCGGCCGCCACAGCCAGAAGCCGGTCACGGCCAACGCCAGAAGGCCGATCCCGATGAAGCCGACGATCTGGCGGCCGGACAGATTCGGAACCATTAAATCGGCGTGGAGAGAATGGATGCGGCCAAGGATGGAGCCGCGCGCGTCGATTACGCCGAGAACCCGGCCGGTCGGCGGATCGAGATAGGCCATGCGCGTGAGGGCCGAAGGCCCGCCCCGCGCCTCGCCCACGCGGAGGGCGATGACGACAGGCGCTCCCGCCGCCGAGGGCCAGCGAAGCGTCGCGGCGCGCGCGCCGGGCGCGGCCGCCTCCGCATTGGCGAGATAGGCGTCGAGCGATCGCCCGACGTCTGGCCCCGTCACGGCGAAGCGCGCGGGATCAAGCAGCCTATCCACATCGGCGGCGAAAACGAGCAATGCGCCGGACAGTCCAATAGGGACCAACAGCAGGCCAAGGCCGAGGCCGAGCCATCGATGGGTTTGGCGCCAGATCGGCCGAGCGTGGGGCGATGCAAAAGGGGCCATGACCGCCTGACGAAAAAGGTTCTATTCGGTCCCTTGTATCCAAGAACCGAAACTAACGCAATAGCGCCTAGTTTATAACTATTATAATTAAACAATACGCAAAGTATTGTGAGTCACATTTTTATCATGCTATAACTTTAGATACGATTATACTTTGGAGACGTTCTAAAGTAAGCGTTAAACATGGGGGCGTGCGTCATGTCATGGGAGCTAAGCGTCGATATATTTGGAAGTAAGGATAGCAATTCGAATAATTCCAGTTCGAATTTCATTCGCGCCAAGGCGCGCGCGCCCCTCGCGCGGGCCGCCATCGGCCTAGCCTCGGTCATGCTCGGCGACGCCGCCCTGGCGCAGGAGGCGACGCCGGAAAACGGCGCGATCGCGCTCGAGCAAATCGACGTCGAAGGCTCCGGCTCGGGCACTGGCCCGGCCGACGCTCCGAAAGGCAGCGACTTCAATCCCCGCACGCTCGGACTCGTTCGCGTTCCGACCCCAATCCTCGACACCCCGCAAAGCATTACGATCGTTCCTCAGAAGCTGATCGAAGATCAGCGGGACGCGACGGTCGTGGAGGCGCTTCATAATGTGCCGGGCATTACGTTCTTCGGCGGCGAAGGCGGCACGCAGGGCGACAATATCGCCATCCACGGCTATTCCGCCCGCAATGATTTTTATCGCGATGGCGTGCGCGATCCCGGCTGGTACACGCGCGATACATTCAGCGTGCAGCAGATCGAAGTGCTCAAGGGCCCGTCCTCCTTCCTGTTCGGGCGCGGCTCGACCGGCGGCGTCGTCAATATCACGAGCAAATTGCCGCTTTTCACGGATGTCACAACCTTGGAGATGTCCGGCTACACCGCGCCCGGCACCCGCGTCACGGCGGACGTGAACAGGACCTTCGGCGATACGGCGGCGCGCATCATTGTCCTCGGCAACGACACCGATGTCGCCGACCGGAACAATATCGTCACCAAGCGGATCGGCGTCGCCCCGTCGATCTCGATGCACATGACACCGGATACGCGGGTGACGCTCAGCTACATCTATCAAAGAGACGACAATATTCCGGACTACGGGATTCCGCTGCTGCCCGGATCCTATTTCGGCACGCCTTACGGCCAGCCTGCGCCCGTCTCGAAAGACACCTATTACGGCAGGTTGACGAGCGGCTTTTCCGACACCGAACAGGTCAACGCGCACATCATCACCGCGCGGATCGAGCATGACATCAACGCCCAATGGCTAGCGACCAATGTGACGCGCTATTCCTACATCGACCGCTTCGTCAGGGTTCGCGGCGTTCAGGTCGGCAATCAGGCGGTCGGCGCCGCGCCGAACATTTATAACGCGCCGGTAGGCGGATCGCTGCTCTATCCCGTCCCTTACAATTATCCTGTGGGCGGCCTCTGGATCGCCAACAAGAACGACTTCCAGAACCACACGCAGAACTCGCTTCTGACCAACCAATCCGATCTCGTCGGCCATTTCGACACGGGGCTCCTGCAGCATACTTTTCTGGCCGGCGTCGAGCTGTCGCAAGAGACGAGGGACCAATACAGGACCACGCTCGTCCCAGGCGACAGGGTCAATGTCGGCGATCCGAACCCCTATCCGGTCAATCCCGGCTCGCTGCCGGCGCTGAGCACAGACCAATATGACATCGGCCGCACTATAGGGGTCTATGCGAGCGACCAGGTCAAGATCACGAAATATTTCGAGGTCCTGGCGGGGGCGCGCTACGATCTCTTCAAGATTTGGCAGACCTACGGCAACGTACTCACAGGAACCAAGGACCTCGCGTCCCAAATCAATTCGTCGACGCCGTACAATATGAACAACAACACCGAATTCCTGAGCTGGCGCGCCGGCGGCGTTTTTCACCCGATTGAAAACGCGAGCCTGTATTTCGTCTATGGCACATCTTTCGATCCGTCCAGCGAATTTCTGACGCTTGCCGGCGGTCAGCAGAATTTCCAGCCGACCACCAACCAGAATTATGAAGCCGGCGCGAAGATCGACCTGCTCGACAGCAAGCTCAGCCTGACCGGCGCCTTGTTCGAAGTCATTCAGAGCAACGCCATCGAGACCATCAATTCCGCCGCGGGGCTCTACGCCGAAGTCGGCCAAACTCGCGTGAAGGGCGGCGAGGTCGGCATCGCCGGCAAGGTGACCGACGCCTGGAGCGTATTCGGTGGCTATACCTATATGGACGGCCGCGTCCTCTCCAGCGCCCTCGGCGCGACCGGCGCCTTCATCAGCCAGCCTGGCAATCAGATCGCGAACGTGCCCCATGACACTTTCGCGCTGACCAACACCTACGCCTTCACGCCGGCGTTGACCCTCGGCGCCAGCGCCTATTATGTCGGCTCGCGCTACACCAGCGCCGCCGACATAGGCCGCGTTCCTGGCTACTGGCAATTCGACCTTCTCGGAATCTATAAGGTCGACGCGAATTTTTCACTTCAGGCGAATATCTACAATATCGCCGACACGAAGAACTTCGAGACGATTTCAGGCTATGGTTCCGCCACGCCGGGACCCGGACGCTCCGCCGTCCTCACCGCGAAAGTCACGTTTTAAGGAGGCTCGCGATCGCGCTAAGCTATGCGGTCGAGAAGATGTTGATGCGTGGCGAACCAGCCTTAAGCGAATGCTCAACGCTTTGCGGACTCGCCGCGCATTTTCACCTAGATCGGGTCTAGGGAGCGCTGCTCGTTAAGGCGCCGTCGCCCTCCGCCCTCAATCGACTGTCGCCTATCCGCGGCCCGCTCCGTCCGTGCGCCGAACGCTTTGCCGATGGTTGTCGATATGACGAGCCGCGCACCAAGTGATGCAATTTGGACCTGCCAGAGGACGACAGCTAGGAACTGGTCAGGCGCTTCATTGATAGGTGACGCCGCTCATGCACGAGCTCGTGCACATATTGACTCTAAGCAATCCGCCATCCGGCCGCTGCGTTGTATATCGGCGGCGTCATTGGTGGTTTGGAAAGCGTTACTTTCCAAGCGAAGGCCCTGTCGCCAGCGAGCGCGGCCCGCTTCCGACCTTTATCTGCATAATTTCAGTTTCGCCGGCGAGATCAAGAACCGAAATCGTGTCGGAAAGCCAGTTGGCGACAAAAGCTATGCCCGCCGTGGAGGCAAAGATGACGCCTTCCGGATTTTGGCCGACCTTTATCACGGCGAGAATCTTCAAGCTTCTCGCGTCAATCAGAGAAACAGAGCCGGCCGCCTGATTGGATACGAGAATGCGCTCCCCATCCGGCGACGCTGCTACGCCATAGGGCATGGATCCGACGGGCGCGGTTGCGACGACCTGCAAGGAGTTGGCGTCGATCACAGTGATGTCGTTGCCGCGCACATTAGCGACATAGATCCGGCGCAACGCGGGCGAAAATGTTATGGCGAAGGGCGCCCTGCCGACGGGGATTGTGGCGATCGCAGCAAGCGTATCGGCGTCGCGTACGCTTACCTGGTCGCTCTCGCGGTCCGCCGTGAAGAGACGCCGTCTCACAGGATCGGCGGCAAGGCCGGCGGGGGAGCGGCCGACCGATCCTTCTTTAATAATTGCGCCAGCAACTACATCAATTTTCGAAACGACATCGCGGTTCCAATCATCGACGAAAATATGGCGTCCGTCCCCGTCAGCAACGATTCCGAAAGGCGTGCCCGGGTAGGGGAGGGACCGGTCAACGCTTCCCGTCACGACATTGATGACGCTGATCCGGCCGATTTCCGGGTGGGTTGCAAAAAGACGCCTTCCATCGGGCGACAGAGCCAGGCCGACCGGCTCCCGCTCGGTCGCGATCCGCTGGGGTTCGCCCAAGGCGCCTGATTCGATCTCGCTGACACATGACGCGTTCTGACTCGCCACATATAGCATGCCGGCGGCTGAGGCGCTGCAAGCCAAAGGCATCGCGCTGGCCACAACAGACATCAGCCGCGCGAAACGGCAACTCAGCCATGGCGTCATCCTTTATGCTCCGCAAGCGTCTTCAGATTGCGCAATCCGCTTTGGAAGAAGTCGGTCATCGCCTTTGTCGCCGCTTCATCATTCAGCTCTTCGGTCC
>CAWESJ010000097.1:0-6797 GCA_963811015.1 uncultured Alphaproteobacteria bacterium
GCCACTGGCGGCGGCGCGACAATCTCTGGGACCGGCATCGCGCGCATGACAAATGTCCCGCTTCGGCCTTCGGTCCATGCGGCATGCGCCCCGGCGCACCCGCCCCTTGGCGGGGCGGCGTCTGGCGCTGTGGAAGGTGCGGCGGAAGCGGCGGACGGCCTCGGCCGGGGCGATCGGAGCCTCGTTCGAGGCACTTTGGTCTGACATAGGGTCCTCGCTCTTAATCTCGGTGCTACCTTAAGGCGATCGGTTCGTCGGGCTTGGTCCATCCCATCGTAACCGGCTTTTCACATGCAATAGCGATGCCGCAAAAACAGTCAAGTTGGCCGCGCGGGCGCCGCCTCCGGCGCCATGAATTGCGCCCGGGCCAAGGCGGCGAAACGACCGCTCTTGGCGACAAGTTCGTCGAATTTCCCCAATTCGACGATCTCGCCGTGATCGAAGACGATGATTCGGTCGGCGGCGCGGACGGTCGCCAACCGATGCGCGATGACGAAAGTGGTCCGCCCCTTGGTCGCCGTCTTGAGCGCGGCTTGCAGTTCCTGCTCCGTGGTCGCGTCGAGCGCCGAGGTCGCCTCGTCGAAGATCATGATCGGCGGATTTTTCAAAAGGGCGCGGGCGATCGCGATGCGCTGGCGCTCGCCGCCCGATAGCGCCCGGCCGCGTTCGCCGACAATGGTGGCGAGCCCCTCGCTTTGGCGGGCGACGAATTCATCGGCCTGCGCCCGCTCGAGGGCGAGGCGGATGTCGTCGCTTGAGGCGTCCGGCCGGCCGACTCGCAGGTTCTCCTCGATGGAGCGGGCGAAAAGCATCGGCTCCTGGAACACGACCCCTATGTTGCGGCGAAGCGAGGCCAGGGTCATGTCGCGGATGTCGAGCCCGTCGATCAAGACGCGCCCCTTGGCCGGATCAAAGACCCGGTGAAGCAGCCCGAGCGTCGTCGATTTGCCCGATCCGGTCGCGCCGACGAGCGCGACGGTTTCGCCGGGCGTCGCCTCGAAGGTCACATCCGACACGGCGGCGCGCTTGCCGTCATAGGAGAATGTCACATGATCGAAGGCGACGCGGCCCTGGAGCCGGCCCGGATCGACCGCGAAGGGACTGTCGGCGACTTGCGGAACGGTGTCGAGAACCTCGAAAAAATCCGCCAATTTGGGCGCCTGCATGAACAGGCTGTTCACAAATCCGACGACCTGCTCCAGGCGGGCGATCAGCATGGTCGCGAAATTCATGAACATGACGATGTCGCCAACCGTGGCGAGGCCGTTCAGGTTGAGCCAGGCGCCGAGCAGGAAAATGGCGAGCAGGGTCAAGGTCGCCGACGCGCGGGCGCCGACGCCGGCGAGCGCCCACCAGGTCAGGACGGGCATTTGGGCGGCGAGCACCAGATCGGTGATCCGGCGCAGCGAATTGGCTTCGATGTCGATCCGCGTGAAGCTCTGGATCACCGGCACATTGCCGAGCGCGTCGGACGCCTGCTCGGCGAGGGCGCTGTTGTGGCGTTCGACCGATTGCTGCAGGGCCTCGGTGCGGCGCAGGACAAAGCTTGTCAGAAAGCCGAACGCGCCGACGAGAACGATCAGCAGGGCCGCGAGCCGCCAGTTCAAGGCGAAGGACAAAGGAAGCATGATCACGAGCGCCGCCAAGGAGGCGCAATTCTCGCGGAAAAACGACAGCCAAAGGCCGGACATGCCATTTGAGCCTTCAAGCATCACCTTGAGCAGGCGGCCGGAATGGGTCTGGCTGTGAAAGCTCAAGGGCAGATGCAGGACATGCTCGAAATAAAGCGCCATGACCGCGAGCCGGCGCCGATGCGCGAGGCGATCGGCGTAAAGGGCGACGAAAACGCCGGCCGGTATGGTGAACAAGGCGAAGCCCGCCCAGGCGGCGAGAAGCGGAACGAGATCGCTGAAAGTAATGGGCGGCCCGCCGCCCTGCGCGCCGGTCAGACGGTCAATGATGCGGCCAAACAGCACCGGCTCGGCGAATTGCGCCAGCGCCAGGGCGAGATTGGCGAAAGCGAGAAGGATGGCGAGATGTTTCTCGCGGCCGAGCAGGCCGAGGACCCGCAGGTAGAGGGACAGGATCGACATCAACGGCTCGCGCGGCGCGACGCCTTTTCTTGCGGCGATGCGCGCAGGCGGGCCTAGCTTTATATGCGATTTGGCGGCCGGAAGCGAGGCTGGGAGCGTGGCGCGCGCGGCCGGCGGGGCCTATATCGGCTTTGGAGCCTTTGAGCTCACTCTTGAAGTTCACTCTTGGAGACATTCATTCTTGGAGCAGGGCGCGCGGGCGGCGAATGAAGCGGCGAGCGGCGACGGGTCCGCGCTCGTCTTTGCGGTCGCGCCGGAGCGCGGCGGCGAGCGGCTCGATCGCTTTCTCGCCGCCGAAGCCGCGGCGGCCGGCGCGAATTTCTCGCGCACCCGGATCAAGGCCCTGATCGAGGCGGGTTGCGTCGCAATCGACGGCGCGGCCGCAATCGACGCCAGCGCGTCGGTGCGAACCGGCCAGACCATCCGCCTGCTGGCGCCGCCGCCTATCGATCCGACGCCGGCGGGCGAGAATATTCCCCTCGCGGTCGTTTTCGAAGATGAGCATCTGCTTGTCGTCGACAAGCCGGCCGGGCTCGTGGTCCACCCCGCGGCCGGGCATGACGCGGGGACGCTGGTCAATGCGCTGATCGCCCATTGCGGCGCGAGCCTGTCGGGAATAGGCGGGGTTCGGCGGCCCGGAATCGTCCATAGGCTCGACAAGGATACGTCAGGGCTTCTGGTCGTCGCCAAGACCGACGCGGCGCATCAAGGCCTCGCCAAGCTCTTCGCCGACCATGGCAAGACCTTGGGCCTCACGCGGGAATATCTCGCTTTCGTCTGGGGCGTTCCGGCGCGCCCCTCGGGGGTGATCGACGCGCCGCTCGGCCGCCACGCCGTCGAGCGCGAAAAAATCGCGGTCGTCGCCGCCGCGCGCGGCCGCCATGCGGTGACCCATTGGCGCCTCGTCGAGAGCTTCGGCGAAGAGGCGAGCCTCGTCGCCTGCCGGCTGGAAACCGGGCGCACGCATCAGATCAGGGTCCATATGGCGCATATCGGACATCCCCTGCTCGGCGACCCGGTCTATGGAAAAAGCTTCAAGAGCAAGGCGGCGCGGCTCCAGGCCGAGGCTCGCGCGCGCCTCGACGCGCTCGACCGCCAGGCCCTGCACGCGGCCCGATTGGGCTTTCCTCACCCCGCGACGAAAGCCGAGCTCAGTTTTGAAAGCGCCTTGCCGCAAGATTTGCGGGACCTGCGCGAGGCGCTAGCCCGTTGCGCGCGGGAGCCGCCGCAGGGCGGACGCCGCTAGAGCGCGTTCCGATTGGATGGACTCATCCAATCGATAAGAACTCGCTCCAGATCAATAAGTTGGAGCATGTTCTCATGAGACATCGGATATATCCGATGTCTAAATATCGAAAAAGTCGGTCAACTTTTTCGGAACTTGCTCCAGAGCCGGCCAGCGCCGCCGGAAAGGGGCGCCGCCCAGGAATATGGCGCATTTTTAATTTTCCCGGACGCCATCCTTCGCGCCGTCGGCCGGCGCGCTTGGGGATGCGCTTTATCCGCCGAGCTTCGCCAGGAGCGCGTCGGAAATCTCGAAATTCGCATAGACGTTTTGGACGTCGTCATTGTCTTCGAGCGCCCCGACGAGCCGCAGGATTTTTTCGCCCGCCTCGTCATCAACCGCGATTGTGTTCTGCGGCTTCCAGATCAGGCTCGCCTTGCGCGGTTCGCCGAACTTGCTTTCGAGCGTCTGCGCGACCTCGCGCAGGCTTTCGAGCGAGGTAATGATCTCATGCGTCTCCTCGCCGGATTGGACGTCGTCGGCGCCGGCCTCGATCGCCGCCTCGACCATCGCATCCTCGGAGGCGACCTTGGCGGGAAATTCGATGACGCCGACATGGTCGAACATGAAAGAGACGGCCCCGGTTTCGGCCAGCGCGCCCCCCGCCTTGGTGAAATACGAGCGCACCTCGCCCGCCGTGCGGTTGCGATTGTCGGTCAAAGCCTCGATGATGACCGCGACTCCGCCCGGCGCATAGCCTTCATAGCGCACCTCGTCGTAAGTCTCGGCGTCGGCGCCCGACGCTTTCTTGATCGCGCGTTCGATATTGTCCTTTGGCATGTTTTCGGCGCGGGCGGCGATGACGGCGGCGCGCAGCCGCGCGTTCATGGCGGGATCCGGCAGACCCATTTTCGCGGCCACCGTGATTTCGCGGGCGAGCTTGGAGAAGAGCTTGGAGCGGATCGCGTCCTGCTTGCCCTTCTTGTGCATGATATTCTTGAATTGACTATGTCCCGCCATGCCCGCCCTGTCCCTCGTCCTTCCTGCCGCCGTCTTGGCGCCTGCGCCGGCCCGCGAGCCGCATTTCCTTGAAAGCGCGGCCCGAATCCCATGAGTTGGAGCAGGTCCGGATCGCCAAGCGTCGCGCGAAATTGGTCTCGACATGCCCCGGCGGCCAGATATAGGCCGGCGATTTCAGGAAATAAAGGCGGCTAGGCCTCCAGCCCGCCGGCGCGGAGCCTCGCCCCGATCAGGTTTCTCCTTTGATCTTTGTTCGCCGCATTTGCTATAGCGTGGCCGCGCCGCCCGCCGCGCGGCGGGACGAGGCTTTTGCCGCCAATGACGATACGCCCCCTCGCGCTGCTGACCGCATTTTTTTTCATTGCGGCTTTCCCGCCCGTCGGCTGGAGCCAATCCGCGCGGCCCTGGAGCGGAAAGATCGAGGGCCATGACGCTTATATCCCGGATTTGAACAAGCCGGTCCGCGCGGCCATGATTAATGGCGCGGCCAGGTGGCTCACCTACGACGACCCCGACTGGGGCGCCGTCGCCGACCGCTATAATTGCATCGAATTCGACATTGAGCTCGACTACCGCACGCCAGGGGCCAATGTCGACAAAATCCTCGCCGCGCTGAGGGCAGCCTCGGAGGCGTTCCCGGAGCATCCGGAAATTCAGCATGCGGATTTGGTTCTGTTCGGCTTTTCCGCAAGCTCAGCCGCCGCCGCCATGGCGGCTTCGAACCCGCGCCTCTCCAACCCGGACCCGGCGCAACCGCCGCAGCGGGTGCTGGCGGTCATCACGCTCGATGAAATCGACGTCGCCCCCTATCTTCCGCCCCTCTCGGTTCCGCATCTGTTTCTCTCCAACCCGGGCGATCGATTTTCCGCCCTGCTGACCTATGTCGAGGCGGCCAGGCCGGCCATCACGCATGACGCTTACGCCCGCGCCCGCGCCACCGATGAGGGCGCGCCTTTGACGCTGATCACTCAGCCGGGCCATTGGCACGGCGGGTCGCATCACGGGTTCCGCAACAAAATTGATTATAAGTTCGCCCGCGTCTGGCTCGACGAAGTGTTGAAGCAGCGGCTTCCCGCCGCGCCGCCCGGAGACGATTTGACCATGCTGCCGGATTGGCGAAACCATTCCGGCTGGCTCGGGGCCTATGACGTGGAGATCAATACGGCGACCAAGCCCTGGGGCAATTTGGAGCGCATGGCCAATGTCGCGATTGGCCCGCGCGAAACCTTCCGCGACCACCGCCCCCATATCTGGCTCCCGAGCCGACATGCCGCGGAAGTCTGGCGAATTGTATGCCAGCGCCGGGAGCATGCCCTCACTCACCCCGGAGCTTCCATTGGCGCCCGTCGGCGCCTTCGCCCGCCCGCCCGGCGGAAAGCCGCCCATCACCGGGAAAAATGACCTTGCTTTGAACATCGTTTCGGGTCGGCCGCGCGAACTTCCGCCGGCGGGAGCCCCATGCCGCCTTGGCACGGATTTCGATCTGATCGTGACCTTTGACCGCGCGATCGCCTCCGGCCGGGCCGAGATCGCGGCCGGAACGGCGCGGATCTCGCTTCCCCCGACGTTCTGGGCGAATATAATGACAATCGGCTTGAGCGGCGCAGCCGAGGCCGGCCAGTTGCAGGTCCATTTGAGCGATGTCGCGCCGGCGGATGGCGGCCCGCCCGCCGAAGCCACGGTGACCGCGCTCTGCCAATAAGAGGCCGCCATGAGGAGAGGCCGCCACAATGAAGGGCGGCCCGCGGCCTCGGTGGGGGCCGCGCTCAGCGCTTAAGGCGGCTCAGACCGGCTCCGCCGGGCTGGCGATTTCCGGCCGGACCTGCGCCTCGATTTTCGCCACTCCGGCCTTGACCGCGGACTGGACCTTCTCGAAAGCGCGGACTTCAATCTGGCGAACCCGCTCCCGGGAAATGTCGAACTCGTCCGACAAGGCTTCGAGCGTCATGGGATTGTCGGCGAGCCGGCGCGCCTCGAAAATGCGGCGCTCGCGGTCGTTCAGGACGCCGAGTGCGCTGCGCAGAGCGCCGAGGCGATTGTCGCTTTCTTCCTTTTCGACGAGGATTTGCTCCTGGCTCGAAGAGTTGTCCACGAGCCAATCCTGCCATTCGCCTTCGCCTTCCTCGCGCAATGGGGCGTTGAGGGAGGCGTCGCCGGACATGCGCCGGTTCATTTCGACAACGTCCTGTTCGCTCACGCCGAGCCGGCGCGCGATTTTCTTGACATGCTCGGGCCGCAAGTCGCCGTCCTCAAGCGCCGAGATCTGACTTTTGACCTTGCGCAGATTGAAGAAAAGCTTCTTCTGGCTGGCCGTCGTCCCCATTTTCACGAGCGACCACGAGCGCAGGATATATTCTTGAATTGAGGCGCGGATCCACCACATAGCGTAGGTCGCGAGGCGAAATCCTTTCTCCGGCTCGAAACGCTTGACGGCCTGCATCAGGCCGACATTGCCTTCG
>CAWESJ010000098.1:0-3702 GCA_963811015.1 uncultured Alphaproteobacteria bacterium
TCAGGCTCGCCGCGCATTGCGTGATCGGCGTGCCGCCGCCGCATTCATTCGGAATGTAGGAGACCTTGGGGCCGCCGACCAACGGGGCCGGCAACTGGTCGTTGGGGAAAGTCTGCTTCGGGGGGCTGAGCAGGAACGGGTTTTGCGTTCCGAGATCCTGCGCGGCAAGTTGATGCGCCTGTTGGAAGTTAGGTCCTGGAATCGCGTTCTTGTTGGCGTCCAGTTTGATGATGCCTTGCGAAAGGAGGTTGTTGACGGTCTGGCCTAGGCGCTTCGGCACATATGTGGCGAACACATGATCGAAGCTGCGGTTTTCGCCGATAATCACGATGACATGCTTGATGGGCGACAGCGTGTTGTTATCGGCCGGGCTTGGCGTTCCGGAGGCAAGGACGGGGCCGAGAGACCATTGTCCTATCGCGATTGCGCTTAATCCTATTCGGCAACCATGTAAAATACGAGACTTCGACTTATCTTGCATCATAAAGTTCTCCCCCGGTGTGTTGGATTGACGATGCGGTGGACGTCGCCGTGGTCGGTCGCTCGACCCGGATTCTTCCCATCATGCCTCCGTCCTCATGCTCAAGGAGGTGGCAGTGATAAACAAACGTGCCGATGATGTTCGGATCACGAAAATCCATGCGTAGCCGCACGCTCGGATATTGCAGCGTCCGGCGGTTGTAGTAGGGAACGTTGACCGTATCGCGCAGGAATGGCTCGTCGACCTTGACGCCGAACCATTCGAGCAGCTCGAAATGGAGCTGGTGGATGTGGAAGTCATGCAATTCGGTCGAGCGGTTTTCGATGATCCAGTCCTCGACATCGCCTTGCTTGACCACGATGTCCGGGATCTCTGATCGCGGATCGAACGGCTTCGGCGCCTGGCCGTCCAAGGTGAGAAAAAAAGCAGTGGGGCTGTTGGGGTCGTCTGGATTCTGCTGTTGCTCGGAAAAATATAGTTTCCTGACCCGCGTCGGGGCGATGGTCCCGAGCCAGGGCCGCTCGCTTTGGGGCAGAGGTTCGGATTCGGCGGGCAGCGCCGCGCTTGGTTCGGGAGCGTCGGGCGCGCGAATAAGGGATATGAGCGCGCGATTGGGGTCGTTCTCGCCGGCGGGCCCGGTATCGACCGTTCGCGTCACCAGCAGCGCCGGCGCGCCCAGGGGCGGACCATCAACAAGGAATTCCACTCGGGCGCCCGGCGGCACGCCAATGTGATCGACCCATTGGATTGGAGCAGCCGGACTGCCGTTGAAATGGATCGGCGCCCGTCAATGGCGACGACGCCAAGCGGTTGCGCCGCATGGCGGAACAGCAGCGCGAGGTTCAGATAGGTGATCGCCGAAGCGTTGAGGACCCGCCAAAGCTGACGTTCCCGCGGTTTGATCGCGAGGGAGGCCACGGGATAGTCGGGATAGGGCACCGGCACGAAGTTGACCGAGAGGTCTTTCGCGGGCTTGCCGAAGCCGGAGCCGTTGTTGACCGTGTCGCCGTCGCTGTCGACCTGATTTTTCGGGACGGTGGGCTCGGATTTTGAAGGCGGCGCGTCGGGGTTCAAAAGATCCTTATCGCGGATGATCAAGACACGCTCGGGCAGGCCCGCCAACGCCGGATTGGTCCGCTCGACGCCTTCGATTATCAAGGCGCCGGACGCCCCGCCGAGCACCTGCGCCTTGCCGTATCCATGTATGTGGGGATGATACCAATAGAGGCCGGGCGGCTCGTCGGCCGGGATGCGCAAGCGGTATTCAAATGGCGGATCGCCCGGCTGGATCGATGTTTTCAGCACATCGTCCTGATGGCACACCGGCGGCGCGGTCAGGCCGTGAAAGTGCAGGTTGGCCGAAACCGCCGTCATGGCGCCGCCCGCGCAGGGGTCGGATTTTTCTTTCGATACGCATAAAGGCGCCGAAGACGCCGTTTCTAAGTCAGTCAGATTGTTGCTGAGACGCAGGATCAGGAGATCGCCGGGCTTGACCCGCAAATTTGGCGACAACGCGCCATCGGGCGTCACGTAACAATAGCGGATGGAGCCGTCCGGTTGCCGGCTATTGCGGATAGCCAGATCGACCTGCAGGACTCCGTCGCGGCTACGAAGATCCAGCGGCTCCGGCACGGCGCTTCCGGGCTCGGGCCGGACGCAGAAATCCTGCTGGATGTGTTGGTCCCGTGCCGGAACGCTGGCGCCGAGCCTGCTCGCCACACCGCCGGCCGCGAGGAAGCCCGCCCCGATCCAGGCTGCAATGATAAATCCGCCAACCAATCGTTCGCGCGCCGCCGGATTACGGCCGACGCCGCCTGAGCCCCCACCTGAGCGCGCCCTTGGATCAGGCATATTCGGGCTCCGATCCGACAAGAGGGCTGCGGGAAGATGACTGGCTCTTGCTGTTTCCTTACATGAACGGTATGGCCGATTTCTAACGTGTTTTTTACGTACGAATGACAACGGCGAAAATAGGGCGTGGTTCGTCCGCCGGGCGTTGTTGTATATGTTGGGAGCTGTCGCGCCTTACGCCATGATCGGGCGGCTGGATCGGGCGGCCTTCTTTCACGCGTTGGATTTTGGAGCCGCCGCCCCTCACCCGCCGCCGCGCAGCAGCCGGCGCAAATTGTCGAGCTGCTCCAGCGTCGTGTAGGCGATGCGGAGTTCGCCGCTTTCGCCCTTGCTGAGGATGGAGACCTTGAGGCCGAGCGCGTCCATCAGGGCCGCCTCGAGCGCGCGCGTGTCGGCGTCCTTTTGCGCCGCCCGGGGCGCGCCGCCCCTGGCCTTGCGCTCCGGCGCCTTCTCGGCCTCGTCCTGCGCGATCCGCTCGACGTCGCGCACGCTCAAGCCTTGCGCGGCGATGCGCTCGGCGAGCGCATCTGGATCGTCGAGGGACAAAAGCGCCCGCGCGTGGCCCGCCGAGATCTGGCCCTTGGCCAGAAGCGCCTTGGTCCGCTCCGGCAGCTTCAAGAGCCGCAAGCTATTGGCGACATGGCTGCGGCTCTTGCCGATGACCTTGGCGAGATCGCCATGGGAATAGCCGAACTCGAGGGCGAGGCGGTCATAGCCCGAGGCCTCCTCCAGCGCGTTGAGGTCGCTGCGCTGGACGTTCTCGATGATCGCGAGCTCCAGCGCCTGGCGGTCGTTGGCCTCGACGCTGATGATCGGCACCTCATGCAGCCCGGCGAGCTGCGCCGCCCGCCAGCGCCGCTCGCCGGCGATGATCTCATAGGACTCGGCCGGGCCGCCCGCCGCCAGGCGCGCCAGAATGGGCTGGAGAACGCCCTTTTCCCGGATCGATGCGGCGAGATCCTCGAGCTCCGCCTCCGCGAAGCTCTTGCGCGGATTGCGCGGATTCGGGCGCAAAAATTCGATCGGGATTTTCTTTTGCCCGCGTGACGAATTCGCCGCCGGACCCTGGCCCCGCGCGTCGCCGAGCAAGGCGGCGAGGCCGCGGCCGAGACGAGGCTTTGGCTCATCCGCCATTTTGGAGGCTCTCGTCATTGATTTCCCCGCGCGCCGCGGCATCCGCCTCGGGTTCGAAGCCGCCGCCGCGCCTGAGCCCTTCGCGCCGGATCATTTCCGAGGCGAGCTTCAGATAGGCTTGGCTGCCGGCGCATTTCAAATCGTAAAGAAGGACCGGCTTGCCATGCGACGGCGCTTCAGAAATCCGGACATTGCGAGGGATCACCGTGTCATAGACTTTTTCGCCCATGAAGCCG
>CAWESJ010000099.1:0-4974 GCA_963811015.1 uncultured Alphaproteobacteria bacterium
AGTTCATGCGCTGGCCGAGCGCGTCGCGCCGCGCGACGACAGCGACGATTACGATACATTGCTCGTCGGGGTCTTGGACTGGCTCGACGCCAAACTTCGCCAGGTCGCGCTGGCGGAGGAGGGCGGCGAAGCGCGGCGCCTTGCGCCTTACGTGGAGGTATGGAAAAAGTCGCTGGAGCCGCGCGCGAGATCGAGGCTTTGAATTTGACAGGCGCCCTCTCGTTTTCTCCATCTTCGCCGATCTGGCGGCGGCCGCGCGGGCGTCTCCACATTGACGCCGTTCGGAGCCGAAGGCGCTTCCGTCGCGGGCGCCGCGTGAACCTTCGAGTTTGCAAGCCCATGCCCGCCTCCCCAATGCCCGCCCCCCCGATGCCCGCTCGCCCTCGCTTTTACATCACCACCGCCATTCCCTACGCCAATGGCGCGCCTCATATCGGGCATGCCTATGAGCGGATCGCGACCGACGCGATCGCGAGGTTCAAAAGGCTCGACGGCTATGACGTGCTGTTCGTCACCGGGATGGACGAGCATGGCCAGAAGATGCAGCAGACGGCGGCGCGGGAGGGGCTCACCCCGCAGGAATTGGCCGACCGCACCGCCGCCCAATTCGCCGCCATGGGCGAGGCGCTCGACGCGCCCGCCGACGATATTGTCCGCACGACGCAGCAGCGCCATCACGCCGCCGCGCAGGAAATCTGGACGCGGATGGCTGCGGCGGGAGATATTTATCTTTCAAAATATCCAGGTTGGTATTCGGTCCGCGACGAGGCCTTTTTCGACGAATCCGAACTGACCGAGGGGCCAAATGGCGCGCGGCTCGCGCCGACCGGAGCGCCGGTCGAATGGGTCGAGGAGGAAAGCTATTATTTCAAGCTTTCGGCCTATCAGGATCGCCTGCTCGCGCTTTACCGGAATCGGCCGGACTTCGTGACCCCGGAGAAATATGGCAATGAAATTGTCGCTTTCGTCGCGCGCGGCCTGACCGATCTCTCGATCAGCCGCTCGACCTTCGACTGGGGCGTTCCCGTGCCGGGGGACGCCGGCCATGTGATGTATGTTTGGGTCGACGCCCTGACCAATTACATCACCGGCACTGGCTTCCCCGACCCCGAAGCGGCGCGGGCGAAATTCTGGCCCGCCGACGCCCATGTCATCGGCAAGGACATCACAAGGTTCCATGCGATCTATTGGCCGGCTTTCCTGATGTCGGCGGTCCTGCCCTTGCCGAAGCAGATCGTCGTTCATGGCTTTCTGTTCAATCGCGGCGAGAAAATGTCGAAATCCGTCGGCAATGTCATCGATCCATTCGCCTTGGCCAAGCATTACGGCGTCGATCAGCTCCGCTATTTCTTCTTGCGCGAAGTGCCGTTCGGACAGGACGGTAATTATTCGCATGAAGCCATCGTCAACCGCATCAATGCGGATCTCGCCAATGATCTCGGCAATCTCGCCCAGCGCTCCTTGTCGATGATCGAAAAGAATTGCGCAGGCAAATTGCCGGCGCCGGGGGCATTGACGGAAGCTGACCGCGCGATTCTCGCCCAGGCCGCCGCGCTGCCGGCGAAAGCGCGCGCGGCGATGCAAGATTACGCCTTGCACGTGATCCTGACCGAGATCTGGCGTGTGATCGGCGAAGCCAACCGCTATTTCGCGGCGGAAGAGCCATGGGTCAAACGCAAGCTGGATCCTCCCCGCATGGAGACGATCCTCTATGTGACCGCTGAAGTCTTGCGTATAGTCGCCATCATGACGCAGCCTTTCATGCCGGCTTCGGCGGCGAGGCTTCTCGATCTTTTAAATGTCGCCTCGGACGCGCGCGGCTTCGACCGGGCGGAGGCGGCGGAGGGCCTTGCGCCGGGGACGCCATTGCCCGCCCCCTCGCCGATCTTTCCGCGCTATGTCGAGGCGGAGGAGGGTGGTCGGGCCTAGCCATGGGCTTGCGCCGCGCGCCGAATCCAAACGATTGAGCCAGCCGATGTTGATCGACAGCCATTGCCATCTCGATTTCCGGGATTTCGCGGCGGAACGCGACGCCATTGTCGCCCGCGCGCGCGCCGCCGGGGTCGCGCGCATGATCACCATTTCGACGCGGCTCGATCAATTCGCCGCGGTCAGCGCGCTCGCCGAGGTCTATCCGGACGTCTTCTGCACCGTTGGAGATCATCCAGATCACGCCGGCGAAGGCGCCGAGGCGACGGCTGATCGCCTGGTCGCGCTCGCCCAGCACCCGAAATGCGTTGGCATTGGCGAGACCGGGCTCGATTATCATTATGACAAAGTCCCGCATGATCGCGCCGAACGCGTGTTCCGGACCCATATCGAGGCGGCCAGGCGAACCGGCCTGCCGATCGTCATTCATTCCCGCGACGCCGACGCCGACATGGCCGCGATCCTTATGGACGAAATGAAGAAAGGGCCGTTCAAGGGCCTCCTCCATTGTTTCACCTCGTCGCCTATGCTCGCCGAAGCCGCGCTCTCGCTCGGTCTCTATATTTCTTTTTCGGGCGTGTTGACCTTCAAGAAAGCGGATGAGCTCCGCGATATTGCGCGCACGATGCCGATCGACAGGCTTTTGGTTGAGACCGACGCGCCGTTCCTGGCACCGGTTCCGCACCGGGGCGGGCGTAACGAGCCGGCTTTCGTCGCCGCGACCGCCGCGGTTCTCGCCGGCTTGAAGGGCATGACCGCCGAAGGCTTGGCCGCGGCGACAAGCGCCAATGCGCTGCGCCTGTTCGATAAAATGCCGCCGCCGGATTTCGCGCGGGAGGAGGCTGCATGAGTCTCGGCGATCACGATTCTCGGCTGCGGCTCCTCCGCTGGCGTTCCGCGGGTTGGCCAAGGCTGGGGCGCCTGCGATCCGAACAATCCGAAAAACCGCCGCCGCCGCTGCTCCATCTATGTCGAGCAGACGGATGAGGCTGGAGCCAAGACCGAGCTCCTGGTGGACACGTCCCCTGATCTTCGCGAACAATTATTGGGCCTGGGCGTCAGCCGCCTAGACGGAATATTGCTCACTCACGCCCATGCCGACCATATCCACGGCATGGACGACGTGCGTCCGCTTGTGATCATGGCGCGGCGAAAAATCGATATTCACATGGACGCCCCGACCTCGGCGGTCGTTCGAACCGCCTTCAGCTATATTTTCGAGACAGCGCCTGGAAGCCAATATCCCGCGCTTTTGAACGAACATCGGCTTTTCGCCGGAGAGTCGGTCACGGTCAACGGGCCGGGCGGCGCAATCGCCGCGCTGCCGTTTCGACTTGAACATGGCGAAATCGACGCGCTCGGCTTTCGCTTCGGCGACATAGCCTATACGCCGGACCTCAACGCCATCCCGAAGGAAAGCCGCGATTTTCTCGAGGGGCTCGACCTCTGGATCGTTGACGCCTTGCGATATACGCCGCATCCAAGCCATTTCTCGCTGCCGGAAACCCTGGACTGGATCGCCAAGCTGCGGCCCAGGCGCGCGATCCTCACCAATATGCATACGGACCTCGATTTTGCGCGTTTGAAAAGCGAATTGCCCCCGAATATCGAGCCGGCCTATGACGGGATGCGGATCTGCGCCTGAACCCTGGCGCTGAGCTCGTCTGCTTTGGCCGGACGCGGGAGGCTGTTAGGTTCCATAATATTGATTATGCGAATTACCGACGCGGCATGAGCCGCAGCCTTACGAAACTCAGCGTGCTTTCAGTGATATAGGCTTCATTGTTGTGATTTGGCGTCAGGTTTTTTCGCCGCGATGGCTGCGCCTCGGCGGCAAGCGCTTCTGCCGCTTCGCGCCGTTTTTTAACCGCGCCAATGCGTCTAGCCAAGGCGCAGGACAATTGATATATTTGCCATGGGATAGGACTATCGGCATTCATAGCGAATACCATTTTCGACATTTGGGGCTGGCGCCTGTGGGCGGCTGGCCTTTTGGCGTCGCCGCATTGGCGATCGATTAGGCGGATATTCGGGTCATAATTAGGTCCCGCGCGGCGGAATCGAATGAGGCTGACGAGCAGGACGGCGCCAATTCGGCGGCCCGGGGCGGTTTAGGCGGAGACGAGCAGGCACATCATGAGCAAAGGTAGAGACTTCCGGGGACCCAAGAAGCGCGGCTTTGACGATGATGGGCCCTCACCCTACGATCCGCCGCGGCAGAGCCGCCCGCAACGCCCGAGCTTTGGGGGCGGCGGCGGCGGGCCGGAGCTTGGCGCGCCCTTGAGCGGACCAGCCATAGACGCCGTGGTCAAATGGTTCAAGAGCGACAAAGGCTTCGGCTTCGTCGAATTGGGCAATGGCACAGGCGACGCTTTCCTCCATATTGGCGCGCTTCAGGCCGCCGGCTATGAGACGGTTCCGCCGGGCGCGAAATTGAAGGTGAATGTCAGCAATGGCGTCAAGGGCGCCCAGGTGACCCGCGTCATCGAGGTCGATACGGCGGGCGCCGCCGAGCGCGCGCCGCAGCCGCGCACATTCGGCGATTCGCCCCGGCCGCAGCGTCGCGCGCCAGACCCCTCGACGGCGGTTTCGGTGACGGGAACAGTCAAGTGGTTCGACGACAATAAGGGCTTCGGCTTCGTGCAGTCGAATGACGGCGGCAAGGATGTATTCGTCCATATTTCGATCCTCGGCCCGTCCGGCATCCAGCATCTGGCCGAAGGGCAGCCGGTGACCATGCGCGTCGTCGATACGCCAAAAGGGCGCGAGGCTCTGTCGCTGTCGCTGGATTGAGCGAGAGCGGCGACGAATTAGGTGGAGAGAGAGGGAGGCCGAAACGCCTCTCTCTCGAAGCCGGCGACGAAGATCTCTTTCCGGCGTCGCGCGACATCGACCGCCTCCTCGAGGTCATGGCCGCCCTGCGCAATCCGCTGGCAGGCTGCCCTTGGGATCTCGAACAGAGTTTCGAGACCATAGTTCCTTTTACGATCGAGGAAGCCTATGAGGTCGCCGACGCGGCGGCGCGCGGCGATATGGCGGATTTGA
>CAWESJ010000100.1:0-7273 GCA_963811015.1 uncultured Alphaproteobacteria bacterium
TGTCGACCAGCTTATTGGCGCCGATCCAGGGCATCATCGCGCGGAGCCTCGCGCCGACCTCTTCGATCGGATGCGCCGCGGCCTTGGCCCGCATCGCCTTGAAGGAGGTCTGGTTGACCTCATTTTCGAGCATCCAATCGCGGGTGAACCGGCCGGACTGAATATCATTCAGCACGCGCTTCATTTCCGCCTTGGTCTCCGCCGTCACGATGCGCGGGCCGGTGACATATTCGCCATATTCGGCGGTGTTCGAGACCGAGTAATTCATCGTCGCAATGCCGCCCTCATAGATGAGGTCGACGATGAGCTTCACCTCGTGCAGACATTCGAAATAGGCCATTTCCGGCGCGTAGCCGGCTTCGACCAGGGTTTCAAACCCGTTGCGGATGAGCTCGACGAGGCCGCCGCAGAGCACGACCTGCTCGCCGAAGAGGTCGGTCTCGCATTCCTCCTTGAAACTGGTCTCGATGATGCCGGCGCGGCCGCCGCCGATCGCCGAGGCGTAGGAAAGCCCAAGCTCGAGCGCGGCGCCCGACGGGTTGCGCGCCACCGCGACCAGGCAGGGCACGCCGCCGCCGCGCTTATATTCCGAGCGCACGGTATGGCCTGGACCTTTTGGCGCGACCATCAGAATATCGAGATCGCCGCGCGGCTCGATCAGGTTGAAATGAATGTTGAGGCCATGCGCGAACAAGAGGGCCGCGCCCTGCTTGAGGTTGGCGCGCAAATGGTCGCGATAAATGTCGCGCTGCAACTCATCCGGGGCGAGCACCATCACCACGTCAGCCCATTTGGCCGCGTCGGCGACGCTCTTGACCTCTAGCCCCTCGGCTTGCGCCTTCGTGGCGGTGGCGGAATCCTCGCGCAGGGCGACCGCGACCTCTTTCACGCCCGAATCCCTGAGGTTCAAGGCATGCGCATGGCCCTGGCTGCCGAAGCCGATAATGGCGACCTTTTTGCCCTTGATGAGATTCAGGTCGGCGTCTCGATCATAATAAACGCGCATTTCGTGACGTTTCCTCGTGCGTTCAGGGGGCGTTCCGGCGCCCCCAATGGCATGGATTTGGGTTTTAGACCAGAGCCTGCTCGCATCGAAAAAGACCGGTTAGCTTTTTCAACACATGCTCCGCTGGCGCGTTTCACATTCCGCGGCGCGCCTTTTCGAGGCGGCAGTCGGAGACCCCGCCATGACGAACCGATTTTTTGGACTTGTGACCATCGCGCTCCTTTTGCTTGCGACGGCCTTCGTCGCCGAGCCTTATCTCGTCGCCTGGCGGTTCTCCGCGACCGCCCCGCGCGCGATTGCTCCCCGCGCCGATCTCACCGAGACGGAGCGCACGACGATCAAGATCTTTCAGGCGGTTTCGCCTTCCGTCGTTTATGTCTACGCGCAAGCAAGCCCGCAAAATTTTTTCAGCCTTGGACCCGAGCAGACCCTCGTCTCCACGGGAACCGGGATCGTGTGGGACGCCGCGGGCCATGTCGTCACCAACTACCACATCATCAAAGGGTCGGATGAGTTCGGCGCGCTGCTGCCCTCCGGCCAATCCGTCGCCGCTCGGGTCGTCGCCTCGTCGCCGGACTATGATCTGGCCGTGCTCCAGCTGGAGCGGCCGCCGGTTCCGCTTCACCCGATCGCGCTCGGAAGCTCCGCCGATTTGCAGGTCGGCCAGGCGGCTTTCGCCATCGGGAACCCATATGGTTTGGAGCAGACTCTGACATCCGGAATCGTCAGCGCCCTGCACCGCCGCATTCCGACGGATTCGGGCCATGAGATCGCCGGCGCGATCCAGACGGACGCGCCGCTCAATCCGGGAAATTCGGGCGGGCCGCTGCTCGATTCGTCCGGCCGCCTGATCGGCGTCACAAGCGCCATCGTGTCGCGCTCGGGCGCTTCGGCCGGCATCGGAATAGCTATTCCCGTCGATATCGTAAATCGCGTCGCCGCGGATCTCATTCGCCAAGGCCATGTGGCGATTCCCGGCATAGGCATCGCCGCCGCGACCGAGACCGCCGCCGCCCGGCTCGGCCTTGAGGGCGTCGTCATCGTGAAGGTTCAGCCGGGCTCGCCCGCCGCGAAAGCGGGGCTTGAAGGCGTCGCGCCGGAAAGCGGCAAGGTCGAAGATGTGATCACCGCCGTGGACGGCCAGCCAGTCCGCGACATCGCCGAGCTCGCCGGCGTCTTCGAGCAGATCGGGGTCGGCAAAAAGGTGACTCTCACCGTCTTGCGGGACGATCGCTCGCGGTCTGTCGAAGTGACGCTCGCCGACGTGTCGCGCTACCAGAATTGACGGCTGGAGTGGCATGGCGCGCCGCCTCAGATCGGATTGGGCCCGCGCGAAATCGCGGCGACGCCGGTGCGCGACACTTCGACAAGGCCGATCGGGCGCATGAGCTCGATGAACTGGTCGATCTTGCCGACATTGCCGGTCAGCTCAAAGACGAAGCTCTCGATCGACGCGTCGATCACGCGGGCGCGGAACGCATCGGCGAGGCGCAGCGCCTCCCCCGATCCTGCCCTTTGCCGGCGACCTTGATCATCGCCAATTCACGCTCGATCGAGCCGCCGCGCAGCGTGAGATCGGTCACTTTGTGGATCGGCACGAGACGTTCGAGCTGATGCCCGATCTGCTCGATCGCCTCCGGCGTTCCGGAGGTCACGATGGTGATGCGCGAGAGATGCTCGGCATGCGCCACTTCGGCGACGGTCAGGCTTTCGATATTATATCCCCGACCGGAGAAAAGCCCCACAACGCGGGCGAGGACGCCCGGCTCATTATCGACCAAGACCGAGAGCGTATGCGCCTCGATATTCGGCTTGCCTATGGCGGAGGAATAGGGCGAAAGGGGCGCCGCGGGAGCGTTCATTGGCTACACCAGCATCTTGCCGGGGGCGTCGATCACGCTCCCGATTTCGGCGTCCTGATCGGGCAGGATCATTTCATTATGCGCCTTGCCCGAGGGAATCATAGGCAGGCAATTCTCCGTCTTGTCGACGAGGCAGTCGAAGATCACGGTCTTCGGCGTCTCGATCATCTCGATGATGGCGGCGTCAAGCTCCGCCGGGTCCGAGCAGCGGATGCCATGCGCGCCATAGGCGTCGGCGAGCTTGACGAAATCCGGCAGCGCTTCCGAATAGCTCTCGGAATAGCGCCCATCGTGCAACAGCTCCTGCCACTGGCGCACCATCCCCATATATTCGTTGTTGAGGATGAAGATCTTCACCGGCAGGCGATATTGCGCGGCGGTCGAGAGCTCCTGGATGTTCATGAGAATGGAGGCCTCCCCGGCGATGTCGATGACAAGCGCGCCCGGATGCGCCATTTGCGCGCCAATGGCCGCCGGCAGTCCATAGCCCATGGTGCCGAGTCCGCCCGAGGTCAGCCAGCGGTTCGGCTCCTCGAAATGATAATGCTGCGCCGCCCACATCTGATGCTGGCCGACCTCGGTCGAGATATAGACGTCGCGGCCTTTGGTCAGCTCATAGAGGCGCTGGACCGCGAATTGCGGCTTGATCACTTCGCTCGACGCCTTGAAGGACAGCGACTTTCGCGCCCGCCATGTGTCGATTTGCGCCCGCCATCTGGCGAGCGCCGCCGCATCGGGCGAGGCTTTCCTGGCGCGGAAAAGCTCGATCATCTTCCGCAGCACATGGGCGCAATCGCCGATGATCCCGAGATCGATCTTCACATTCTTGTTGATCGAGGAGGGATCGATATCGACATGAATCTTCTTCGAACCCGGGGAGAAGGCGTCGAGCCGGCCGGTGATGCGATCGTCGAAGCGCGCGCCGATGGCGATCATCAGATCGCAATCATGCATGGCGTTATTGGCCTCGAAGGTGCCGTGCATGCCGAGCATGCCGAGCCAGCCCGCGCCCGAGGCCGGATAGGCGCCAAGCCCCATCAGGGTCGAAGTGATCGGAAAGCCGGTGAGGCCGACAAGCTCGCGCAGCAGGCGCGAAGCCTCGACGCCGGAATTGATGATTCCGCCGCCTGTATAGAAGATCGGCCGCTTGGCGGCGGCCATCAGCTCGACCGCCTGGGCGATCTTCTCGGGATCGCCCTCGAGTTCTCGGCTTATAGGTCTTATGCTCGATCTTATGCGGGCCGGAATAGGCGCCGACCGCGAATTGCACATCCTTCGGAATGTCGATCACGACCGGCCCCGGGCGGCCGTTCTGCGCGACATAGAAGGCCTCGTGCAGGATGCGCGCGAGATCGTCGATCTGGCGGACGAGATAATTATGCTTGGTGCAATGGCGGGTGATGCCGACCGTGTCGCATTCCTGGAACGCGTCCGAGCCGATAAGATGCGTCGGGACCTGGCCGGTGATGCAGACCAGCGGGATCGAATCCATCAAGGCGTCGGTCAGGCCGGTGATGGCGTTGGTCGCGCCGGGGCCGGAGGTCACGAGAAGCACGCCGACCTTGCCGCTCGATCGCGCGAATCCCTCGGCGGCATGGGCCGCGCCCTGCTCGTGGCGCACCAGCACATGCTTGACATGATTTTGATGGAACAAGGCGTCGTAAATCGGCAGGACGGCGCCGCCGGGATAGCCGAAGATCGTCTCGACGCCTTGATCCTGCAGGGCGCGCACGACCATTTCCGCGCCGGTCAACAGATTGGACATGTCTTGGCTCCCCAGGGAGAATTCCACAAGCGTTGGGGCAATAAAAAAGGCCCCTGAGGGCCTCGGATATGCGCCAGTTACGGGAGTACGAAGCTATCTCCGTCCCGTCTCCGGCGCACTGGCTACGATAAGAGAAAGGTTCACGGCTGAGGCCCCAAAGAAATAAGCTTCTCCGCCTATAGCCTTTCGCGCGAACGGGGTCAATGCCGCCGCCTCCGCACAGAATGCAAATTCTCTCGCATCAGTCGAAGCTTGGCCCATTCCATATCGACCGAATGATTCCATTCGGTCGATAAGCGCTCTAAGGATAGGCATGACCAATATCCAACCTGCCTTGCACGCGCCTCAAAGCCCCGTCCGCGTCCGGGCGCGGGCGCTGCTGCTCGGCGACCGCATCGACCCCGCCGGGCTCGAGCGGTCGGACATGATCTCGGCGACGCCGCTCGCCTTTCATGTCGGGACGAACGGGTTCGTCGCGCTTTACCGCTATGGCGTCGCGGTCATGGTCGGCCTGTCGCCGCTCGAGGAAGACGAGGTTTTGAACCAGGTCAAGCTCCGGGTTTCGGGGCCGCATGAGCATATTGACGACGAAACCGCGATCCTCGAGATTTCGCCCGAACATGACGACAAGATTCCGCCGGGCGGCGTCATCACGATGAAGGACCTGTCGGCGCAGCGTCTCCTCGTCATCGCCGACGCGCTGGCCAAGACCGTTTCGCTCGGCCGCGACGAGCGCGAGGTCAATTTCGTCTTCGACATCATCGAGCCTTTCGCCGCCGATCTCGCGCGCAACGGCCGGCCGCCCTGGAAGCGCCGCTCCATGCTCAAGCTGATCGGCCAAACGCTGCTCGTCCAGCACCGCGTCTCGGGCCGCGTCGCCGTCGAGGAAAAGCCGGATGTCCTATGGGACCGGCCGGATCTGGAGCGGCTCTACGCGAGGCTCGAAGACGAATATGAGCTGCGCGAGCGCGCCGAGACATTAAAGCGCAAGCTCGACATGATCGTCGAAACCGCGCGCGCGCTTACGGACATGATCGACGCCGATCGCGCCACCCGCCTCGAGACGACGGTCGTGGTTCTCATCATCACCGAAATCCTGCTGACGATCGGCCAGATCATTTTCTGGCGGCATTAGAGCATGTTCCGAAAAAGTTGACCGACTTTTTCGACGTTTAGACATCGGATATATCCGATGTCTCATAAGAACATGCTCCAATCCTTTGAATTTGAGCGATGTCTTATCGACCGAATAATTCCATTCGGTCGGAAAGCGCTCTAATCATTCGGGCTGGGCCAACTCCAGCGCGTCGGCCGCCTCGGGCGTGATCCATCGAAAACTCGGCAGCTGATGCCGCGCGAAGGTGAATTGCCGTTTGGCGTATTTGCGCGTGTCGAGCTTGCCGCGCCGCGCCGCCTCGGCCAGGGATATTTCGCCATTGAGATGCGCGATCAGATGCGGGACGCCATGAGCGCGCATAATGGGCAACGCGGGATTTAGTCCCCGCGCGCGCAACGCCGCCGCCTCCTCCAGCGCGCCGGCCTCCAGCATGGCGTCGAAACGCGCGTCGATGCGCTGCGCCAGCGCCGTCCGCTCAGGGGCCAGAAACAGCGCCAGCGCGTCTTCTGCGTCGAGCAGCGGCGGCGTCCGCGCGGTCTGGAACGAGGCGAGGCTTTTGCCGGTCGCCTCGAACACTTCGAGCGCGCGCAAGATCCGCTGCGGATCGGACGGCCGCAGCCGCGCCGCCGTCGCCGGATCGCACCGCGCGAGTTCGGCATGGAGCGCGGCGACTGGAACGCCCTCCGCCCGCGCGCGCACGCTTTCGCGTATCTCGGGCGGAACCGGCGGGATATCCGAGAGCCCTTGCGTCAAGGCCTTGAAATAAAGGCCGGTGCCGCCGACGAAAATCGGCAGGCGGCCTTCGCGCCGCGTTTCGGCGAGGGCCGCGCGGGCGTCGGCGAGCCAAAACCCGACCGAATGATTGACCGCGCCATCGACATGGCCGAAAAGCCGATGCGGCGCGTCGGCTTCATCTTGCGTTGCCGGCCGCGCGGTCAGCACGCGCAGATCGCGGTAGACCTGCATCGAATTGGCGTTGATCACGACGCCGTCAAAGGCGCGGGCGAGCCGAAGCGCCAAGGCCGATTTGCCGCTCGCCGTCGGTCCCGCGATGAGGATCGCCGAAGGTCTTGTCAATACGGCCCGCAGCTCTTTCGCTTAGGCGGAGTAGGCTCTACACCGCCTGCCGCAATTCGCGCGGCAATGGAAAGAACACGCCCTCGTCCGCCGTGGACACCGTCTCGACATGCAATTCGAAGCGCTCCGCGAACGCGTCCATGATTTCCTCGACGAGAATTTCGGGCGCCGAGGCGCCAGCCGTAATTCCGAGCGAGGAAATGTTGGAAAACAAGTCCCATTCAACATCCTCGGCGCGCAGCACGAGGCGGGCGAGCTTGCATCCGGAGCGTTCGGCGACTTCCTTGAGCCTTTGCGAATTGGACGAATTGGACGAGCCTACGACCAGCAAGGCGTCCACGGTCGGCGCGATATGCTTCACCGCCTCCTGCCGATTTGTGGTCGCATAGCAAATATCCTCGCGATGCGGCCCGATAATGCGTGGAAACCGTTGCGCCAGCGCCGCG
>CAWESJ010000101.1:0-3599 GCA_963811015.1 uncultured Alphaproteobacteria bacterium
CTCTGGACGCGGCTTTCACAGCGACCTCATTGATCGGCTTCATCGCGCTCGCGGGAATTATCGTGCGCAACTCGATCTTGCTGGTCGACTTTATCCGCCATCGCCGCGCCGGTGGGGTGACGCTTCGCCGCGCGCTCATTGACGCCGGCGCGATCCGCTTCAAGCCGATCTTTCTCACTGCAGCGGCGGCCATGATCGGCGCGGCCTTCATCCTGACGGACCCGATTTTCCAGGGCCTCGCCATCTCTCTCGTCTTCGGACTCGCCTCGTCAACCGCCCTGACGGTGCTCGTCATCCCGGCGATCTACATCTGGCTGAGGGACGATGGAAAGGGCTTCGACGACGAAGCCTTGACGCAAGGAAGCGCACTTTCAAGCAAGGAGACCATCCATGACAACGAACTGGCCCGACCTCACGACAGCGCTTTCAGCCGATCTTAGGACCTTGCGCGGCGGCGTCCCCGGCGTGATGAAGTCTTTCTCGGCGATCGCTCAAGCCGCTCTCACGCCAAAGGCTCTCGACGCCAAGACGAAGGAATTGCTCGCGCTCGGCATCTCTGTGGCGGTGCGCTGCGACGACTGCATCGCCTTCCATATCAAGGCGGCCGTCGAGCACGGCGCGACGCGCGACGAGGTGCTCGAGACGCTCGGCATGGCGATCTACATGGGCGCAGGTCCCTCCGTCATGTATGCGGGCCACGCCCTCGACGCCTTCGACCAGTTCGCCGCAGCCAAGGACGCCGCAGAATAGGACCTTCGATCAAAGATGCTCTGGCGCGGAGGTTTAGCGGGCCATGAAATTTTACATCAATCGAAACGTCACCGGGGCTTTCGACGACGTGATCCGCCGCGTCGGCGAGGCGCTCAAAGCCGAAGGCTTTGGCATCCTCACCGATATTGACGTTCGTCAAATAATGAAGGCGAAAATCGGCATGGAGTTCAGGCCCTACCGGAATCTTGGCGCATGCAATGCCTCGCTGGCGCATCAAGCCCTCTCGGGCGGAGGACAAGATCGGTACCATGCCGCCGTGCAATGTCATCGTGCAACAGCATGAAAACGGTGACGTTGACGTCGGCGCAATCGATCCCGCCGCGTCAATGGCGAGCATAGGCAATCCGGCCTTGACTGAAATTGCTGCGCGCGTCCAGGAAAAACTTGAGCGCGCCATTTCGGGCCTTTGAGAGGCCGACGGCCGTCAGAGACGACTCTTTTGCTTTGTCGCTATGGGTTGTGGGGACGAAGAAAGCCCTCGACGGGCGCGCGAAACAGCGGCGGCTTCAGATGTTGCCATGTACGAATTCGAGAGCGCCGCCAGCGCGGCGACGATTTCGTCAAATCCATTGTGGGGCAGACCAGCTTCCGTCCGGATGCGCCAATCAATCGAAATTGGCGATTGATATGACAAGATTAATTCGTTGGACGGGTTGATCATTGTAGGCGCAGATTGCGCCGCAAGAGAATGGGGCTCGCCAGCCCCGTCATCGATAGCGTCAGCAATTACTTACTTTGGGTTCTGGAGTTGGTTCCGGTTCTTCGTGCTGTTGAGCGGCGCAGAAACCGCGGGTCCGTCCACCATCCTAATCCGTCAACGCCGCCGGAGATCACCATAATGAGCATGGATGCAGTTTCAGTCGGACCTGAAGCGCCGACGCCGCGGGAACCTGGCCCGGTGGTTCATTCACACCCCAGCTACGCGACGGGCATTTGGCCGGGCTTGTTCTTGACCGGCCTGATCGCCCTCGTAGCCTTTGCGCTCCGCGAAATACCGGGCGTCTCGACGTTCAGTCCAATGATTCTGGCGATCATCATTGGAATCGCCTTCCATAATATCCTAGGGACGCCGCGCCGCGCCAAGGCGGGAGTAACCTTCACCTTGAAGAGGGTCCTGCGGCTTGCGATCATCCTGCTCGGACTTCAACTGACGGCAAATCAAGTCGCGGAGGTCGGCGGAACGGGGATCGCCGTCATTTTGGCGACGTTGATCGCGACCTTCCTCTTTACAAAATGGCTGGGCCACATCATCGGCGTCGAGCGCAAGCTCGCCGAGCTTATCGGCGCCGGCACCTCGATCTGCGGCGCCTCCGCCGTGATCGCCACTAACACGGTAACTGAGGCGCATGATGAGGACGTCGCTTACGCCGTCGCCTGCGTCACAGTGTTTGGCTCGGTCTCGATGTTCCTCTATCCTGCGCTGCCAACGCTACTCCACCTCGATCCACACGCTTATGGATTGTGGGCGGGCGCTTCGATCCACGAGATCGCGCAGGTCATTGCGGCGACGTTCGAGGACGGCGAACAGGCCGGAGAGTTCGGCGCAATCGCTAAGCTGAGCCGCGTCATGATGCTGGCGCCAATGGTTATCGCGTTGGGCGTCTACACCGCGCGGCGCCGTGCGGCGCGGGCTCACGGACATGTTCGGCGCAAGCCGTCGATGCCGTGGTTCGTGCTTGGTTTCATCGCTCTTGTCGCCGTCAACAGCGCGATCGTAATTCCGGGGCCAACCAAAGCTTGGATCGTCCTGCTTACGACCTTCCTTCTGTCGGCGTCATTGGCCGCGATGGGGCTCGAAACCGACATTCGCAAGCTCAAGGCCAAGGGGCTGCGGCCGCTGCTGTTGGGCGCGGCCTCCTGGCTGTTCATCTCCTCTTTTAGCTTGTTGCTGGTCAAGTTCGCAGGTTAGAGCATTTTCACGCTTTAAGCTTTAACTGACGATGCATTACAGGATTCGCCATGACGCTCGAACAACTTCGCGTCTTCATTGCTGTCGCGGAGCGGGAGCACATGACGCGCGCCGCCGATGCGCTCGGCCTCACCCAATCGGCTGCGAGCGCCGCTGTCGCGGCGCTCGAGGGCGCCTATTCTATCCCTTTGTTCCATCGGATCGGCCGCGGCATCGAGCTAACCGATGCCGGCAGGCTCTTCCTGATCGAGGCGCGCGCCGTCATTGCGCGCGCTTCCGCTGCCGAATTGGCGCTAGCGGATTTCGGCGGGCTGAAGCGTGGCATCCTGGCCTTAGCTGCAAGCCAGACGATTGGGAGTTACTGGTTGCCTCGGCGCCTTGTGGCGTTTCATCGCGCCTATCCAGGGATCGAGATACGGCTCTCGATCGGCAATACGGCGGAGGTCGCCAAATCCGTGGCCATGGGCGTGGCCGAGATTGGCCTCGTCGAAGGCGTCGTGGATGATCCAGCTCTATCGTCGGAAGAATTTGCTCATGACACGCTTGTTTTGGTTGTTGCGCCGGATCACCCTTGGGCTGGCCGGCAAAGCCTCCCAACGAATCAATTGGCCCGATCGGACGCGAAATTGCCCCGGTGCCGATCATTCCCACTCGCATAGAACGACCATTCTAATCGCAGACGGTGCGGGCAAACCAGCCTGAAGCGATAGCGGATTTGAGCGGCTGCCGATGGAGGCACAGCAAAGGACCAAGGCAGACTATTTGTTGGGATAACGGATAGACGCGCCGGGAATATCAGGTCTCGGATCGCAAGCCAGCCCGCTCGTCCAGGTGCGGCCTGCCAAGCACCGGACGACGCCGCCCTTCACCCCCGTCAGTGTGTGCATAGTATATGTATGAATGAGGCGAGGACATAAAC
>CAWESJ010000102.1:0-4289 GCA_963811015.1 uncultured Alphaproteobacteria bacterium
GACCATATCGCCTCGCCAATCCCTGTCCATTGCCTATGACAATGTTCATTACAAGAATCAGCCAGAGGCCTGGAACATGCGCCTGGTGCTGGGGATCGCCACGGTGCTTGGCGCTGTCGGCCCCATAGCAGCGTTTGGCCTGTTTTATCTAGGCGACCGCGTTTTTCATCTCGACCGTCCGCACGTCCAAACACTGATGTACATGATGCTGTCCGTGGCCGGACACCTGACAATATTCCAGACGCGCACTCGTGGACCGTTCTGGTCCATACGCCCGGCTCAGATTTTGTTGATAGCAGTATTCGGCACGCAGGTGCTGGCGACTCTCATCGCGGTCTATGGGCTGTTTATGACACCCCTCGGTTGGGGTTCGGCCCTGTTCGTTTGGGGCTATGCCGTGGCTTGGTTCCTCGTGACTGACCCCGTGAAACTGCTCGCCTATCGGATTTTCGATCGAGTCAGAGATGGTTCTGTAAGGACACGACCCAGTCTGGCTTGGATCGGGTCGACACATCCGCGCGCGCCGGCCGGCTCTCCCGAAATCGGGCAGTTTCGATCGGCTGGAACGGCGGATCAGACGGCTGCCGGTTGGATCTCCGCCCATTGGCGGATACCGGCCGTCACCCTCGTCGCTCTGGCTTTGGGTAGCGGCGGTGGGTGGCTCTATCGGTCGCCCCATCGCACCGCCCCCGTTTACTACGCGACGCAGAAGATCGAACTTGGCTCAATCGTCCGGGCCGTGACCGCAAATGGCGTCGTCGTTGCCACGGCGACAGCGCCAATTGGCGCCCGCGTGTCCGGCGTAATTCAAGAGCTCTATTGCGCCGCCAACACGAAAGTGAAGGTAGGCCAGATCTGCGCGAAAATTGACCCACACCCCAATCAAGCCGTTGTGAATCAGAGCAAGGCGGATCTCGCGGCGGCCGAGGATAGGCTCGAAAAGGACAAAGCGGATCTCGCCCACACGAAAGCGGCCTTCGAGCGGGCCTCATGGCGTTCGAAGCGCCGGGCAATTTCCCGGAAAGGGCTCGATAATTCGCGCAGGGCCTATGAGCAGGCGCAGACGCAGACGAAGCTTGACGAATCAACTGTCGCAGAGCTTGAAGCGGCGCTTCATATCGGCGTGATCAATCTCGGCTATACTGATATCGTTTCGCCGATTGATGGAATAGTGGTCTCGCGCAACGCCACAATAGGCGAGACAGTCCCCGAGGGCTCAGAGACGGCGCCGCTTTTCCTCGTCGCGGCAGATCTCTCTGTCATTCGTGTCGACGCCAATGTAAGCAAGAACGACATTGACGAAATTAGGCTCGGCGACAAGGCCACATTCACGGTTGAGTCCCTCCCTAACCATCCCTTCGCCGGCGAGGTGACGCAAATTGGCCCATCGCTCCAGACTATCCAGAACACCTTGGCCAATGACATCGTTATTACCGCGTTAAATCCGGGACTCTTGCTCGAGCCCGGCATGAAAGCGACGATCAAGATCGTGGTCGACAGACGCGACAACGTACTTCGCGTGCCGGATCAAGCGCTGCGCTATTCGCCAACTGGCCACGTCGCCCCGAGCGGCAGCTCCAGCGCCAACACGCCGCTGGCTGTCTGGCCGCAGGTCTGGACCCTGCGCGAGGGAAGGCCGACAGCGGTCCAAGTTCAACTTGGCCTCCAGGACGGCGCCTTCACGGAAATTGTCAAAGGCGACTTAAAACCAGGTGATGATCTGATCATCAGCGAAAGCAGCGCGCGCGTAAGCCAATGAACGATATGAGCGGCAAGGCAGCGAAGGGTTCGGGACGGCTCCATGCAGACCGGCAGGTTTACAAAGACAAGATTTTTAAATGTACCGACCCCAACGATGCGGCCAACACCTCCGAGAGGACGGAAATGAAAATCAGTTCAAAAGACTTCCGCGTGAAGGAAGGTGACGAAGTTGATCTCGCGAAGTGGGCAACAAAAGTAGAGCCTGTGTATAAGTCGAAGGACCACTATCAGAAGCTACTGGAAGAGCACGTTGCAGAATTAAGCGCACTGCAACAGCTTCATTATGCATCCGACCGCTACGCCGTCCTGTTGATCTTTCAGGCGATGGATGCGGCTGGAAAAGATGGCGCCATCAGGCACGTGATGTCCGGGGTCAATCCTCAAGGCTGCCAAGTGTTCAGTTTCAAACATCCGAGCCCCGCTGAACTGCAACACGATTTTCTCTGGCGCACCACACGTGACCTACCGGAGCGCGGCCGGATCGGCATCTTCAACCGATCCTATTACGAGGAGGTGCTGATCGTCCGAGTGCATCCAGAGATTCTCCAAAGCGAAGCCATCCCGGACGCGCCAGACCACGACAAGGCGATCTGGCGCGACCGGTATCGTTCGATCCTGAATTTGGAGAGACATCTCCATGTCAACGGAACTCGCATCGTGAAGTTCTACCTCCACCTCTCGAAGGAAGAGCAGCGCAAGCGTTTCCTGGCTCGTATCGACGAGCCCGAGAAGAACTGGAAATTCAGCCTTGCGGACATCGCGGAGCGGAAATTCTGGAAGCACTATATGAAGGCGTATGAGGAATGCCTCAGTGCGACAAGCACTCGTGATGCGCCCTGGTATGTCATTCCCGCCGACGACAAAGAGAACGCTCGATTGATCATATCCCAAGTCATCCTGGATACGCTCGAGAACTCTTGGCATGAGCTATCCAAAGACAACCGACGAGCGCCGCCAAGAATTGCTGGAAATCCGCAAGCAACTTACAAATTGAGTAATGAAGCCCGAGATTCGAGCGTAACCGATGATGGGTCCCTTTACACAAAGGTAATGGATCACGGTCACGCATGGCAAAGGAAGTTATCATGCGTGATAATTGCCCAGAAGCGGGGAGGGGGAATCACGCAGGTCAGGAGTTTTTCGGTGCTTAGCCCATTCTGTCGATCGTCATTTTCGCCGCTTTAGTGCATCCTGATTTCACAGATTTGGGTCACCTGTTGCGGCAAGTCGGCGTCAGCCATTTCGTAGCCGACCACGCGCAAAATCCCACGAGCCGGACTCATGGTCACCGCGAGGCGGGTGCAGGGATTGAGGACCGGCGGTTGTACCCATGCGAAATCATCGCGTGATATCGGCCCGCGCCATCCAGCGAGCGCGTCGCGGCGGGCGCGGCATCGCGCAGTCGCCTCTGCTGACGAGCGCCTGAGGAACTCAGCACCCCCGACGCGCGCCTCCCACATAGGACGGGTCGGCTCCCAATCGTTGGCTGCGGTCGTGTCGTCCTCGCGTGTGTTGAAGACGGTCTCGTTCCGCTCGATCACGCATCGCTCGCCTGGAGCGCAGCCAATGAGCGTGTAAATCACCGGCCTGGCCACTGGCGTCATCTCCAACGCGCACTTCGCAGCCGCATAAGTTCCACATGTCTCGAAAACCTGGCGGAGTAGCTGATCCGGCGGCATGTAGCGAATATTAGCCCATGTATGACGCGCGTTAGCTGCAAGGTCGTAAGCGCGCAACCAGGGACGGCTGCTGCGTCGCCGCATCGGGGCCTGGTTGACGCAGGCGGCGAAACGCCCCGGCGCCATCGCCGTCAGCATGCCGGCATAGCCTGGCCAGGTGACGCTGAAGCAATCGCCCGCTGGCCCTTGGCTGCGGATGACATCGGCATGGCGGCCAAGCCCGCGGAACGGCCAATCGAGCGTGCGCGCGAGCCAGGGCGCGCCATTTTCCTCACGCGCATGCGCCGTGCAACCCCACAAGTAGGAGGCGTTGAGCAGCCACACGCCGGGAAAGCCAAGAGTCGCCGCGATTTGCGCAATCTCCGAGACATAGGGCGAACTCGACCGGGTAAGCCAGCGCCGCGCAGCTCCGTCCAGCGCAGGCATAAGCGGCGCGGCCGCGCGAGGGAAGATCGCGAAGCAGGCGTCGCGCAGAGCACGGGCGCGCGCGAGACTCTGCGCTGCATGGAGGAGGGGCCCGCCGTCGCGAACGTCAAAAACGGGAATCGCAGGCATGATGGCGTTCATGGACTTGGCCTTGTTCGTTTCCGGCGCATTCTAGCGCATTTCTGTCAGTCCGGCGCAGCGATCTGTCGCGGAAACCGTCCTGCCTTAGAGTTCTTCCGCCAAGCGAATACCCTCAGGCGCGCACCTCTAGGTCTCAGTGAGCGCGATCAAAATTGGGCATGCGCGGGGACGGCAAGTTCACGGCAGCCCGCCAGCACTTTAAGGTGACAGCGAATCGCATCGATGCGCGGCCGCCAGGGATCAGTATGCCAATAACGGGCCGGCACCGCGCGGATGGCGGCT
>CAWESJ010000103.1:0-10239 GCA_963811015.1 uncultured Alphaproteobacteria bacterium
GCCAGGGCGATTTCAACGGCGACGGGAAGGTGGACGTTAACGATCTGACCATCCTGCTGACTGCCTTTGGGCGCCACCTTCAGCACCGGCATCGCGCCCGTCCCGGTAGCCTTCGTCCCTTCTGCTTTTGCTCCGCCGGCGCCGTGGGGCTTGCCGCCTCCCGTTCTTCGGCGCTCGGCGAGCGGCCCGCTAGTTTAACCCGGAGCCACGGCGACGGTGCGGGCTTCCTACCTTCGTTTGCCTCGACAAGGTAGGTTTTGCATGCAATACTCATCCGGCAATAATGTAGATTGCCCATCGCAAACACCACCGCCTGGCGCCTGGGGGGGGCGATGATTGATTTTGCGCCAGAACGATCGAAACGCTGCGACGATTGCGGGACAGCCGGTAGGCGAGGTTCGTTCCGGCAAGCAACCGGTCGAGCGCTTCTTTCAAGGAATAGCGCCCGGAAAGCCCCGGCGTGCGCAGGCCTTGCGTCAGCCTCGCGTCAAAGAGGACATGCAGGCGGTTCGCGTCGGCGAGTTCGTTGAGGGCCGCCGCCACGGCGCCCGAGCGAATGCGATAGGCCTGGACCGTTCCGGCCAACTCTTCGGGCGCTATGGAGGCCTGCGCCGTGGAGGCTGGCGCGCCCGCCCCCATCGTGAAGGCGGCCATCGCCATGGCCGCGAGCGTCGAAGCCATCGCTTCCCCGCCGCCCTTATTCCCGGGCTTTCTCTCGCCTTCGCTCTCGCCCTTGGTTTCGCCGTAAATGATCTTCCTGGCCATGGCCGGTTCCCCCGTCGGTTATCGGGGCGCTGAACCGCCCCTCATTTAGCCGACGAGCGGTCCGGGGAAATGGGACAGCCGGTTCTGGAGAAAAATTGATAAAAGAGCGGGTGTAGCAATTTTGCAACATATTCATTTGCATGAATATTATTCATGCAGGACCGCTATGAAGCGGGTGAAAATGGTTGCGCGCAAGCCGAGAGACTTTTCGATTTCGTCGAGCGATTCGAGCGGATCGTCCGTGCCGAACACGCCGGTGACCCGCCGCGCGCAGATCGTGGAATAGAGGCAGGCGACATAGCCATGGTGATACCGCCCGAGGGCCGCGATGACCGCCCCGAGGGGCTCGTTTTCGACGATCAGCTTGCCGCGCCGCCAAGCGGCTATCCATGCGGGATTGACGGCGACAGGCGCGCGGGCGGGGAAACCGCGCGCGAATGCGCTTTCCTGCCCTTCCTCGACGAGCACATTCCCGCCGCCGCTCGAAATCAAAACGCGATGTTTCGTGACTGTCACCCGCGCTTCGGTTTTCTCAAGCGCCACGTCGAACGCCGTCCCGAGCGCCGTGACAGTTCCGCCCGCGGCCTCGACGACGAAGGGCCGGGCGGGGTCGGGCGCGACGTCGAACCAAGCTTCCCCCTCGAGGAGGACCAAACGTCTTTGCGAAGCGCCGTAGCGAACGGCGATCGCCGATTGGGCGTTGAGATGCGCCTGCGAGCCGTCCTCCAGAGTCACAAGCTTGGTTTCGCCCGTCCCGGCGGAATAATCCGACCGCAAGAACGTGGACAAATCATCGAAGTAGAGAAAGACCGCAAGCGACGCGGCCGCCAACGGCGCCGCTACGCCTAGCCAGAAGCCGCGCCGGACGAAAACGCGCCTCTCCGCCAGGCGCGGCGGCGGCAAGCTCTGCAAATGCGCGCACATCCGAGAAATATTGTCGAATGCCGCCGCGTTGGCGGGGCGCTTTCGCCAGGCCTCGAAGGCGGCATGTTCCTCTGGAGACAGTGGGCCCGCCCGTCCGCGCGCCCACCAGTCGGCGGCGGCGACACGTGTGGTCCTGCGTCCCGAAACGCTTGTGTGCTTGGTCATTATCGGAGGTTCGTGATCATTGTCATCGCATAAGATACGACGCGCCAGCCGCGAATTATGGGATGCCTCGCGGCAAAAAAAACTAGTCCACCGCCGCTCGGCAACGTAGGATGGCGCGACGCAACTGCTTTCTTACCGCATTTTCGGAGATCCCCAATCTTTGGGCGATTTCGTCCAGCGGAACGTTTTTGTGAATGCAGAGGACAAAAACCTCACGGCACCGTGGGGGGAGCGTCTCCATGGCCGCCCGGAGGCGCGGCGATTGTTGCTCGAATTCGATTTTCTCCTCGGGCGGCGCCTCGCCCGATGGCGCGTCGGCTGAGACGCAGTTGAATTCGATGAAGCTTAATTCAAGCTTGCGGCGGCGGCCAAAATCCCGCGTCAGATTGGTCGCGATCTTTTGCAGAAATGCCGGAGGATCGGCGACCGTATGCAAAAGGTTGTATCGAAGCGCGCGCACAAACGTCTCTTGAAGCAGGTCGGACGCATCGTCTCGGCCTACTCGGCGCGTAAAATAGGCGAGCAGATCGCGCCTATTGCGCGCGAAAAGTTCGCGGATCAGATGTGATCGCCTGTCGGACATTCGCAACATCCGCCGCCAGCCGGTTGACGCCGGCGCTATGTACTTTTGTTTATGAGAAAAAAGCTGCCCTCCTCCCACGGGCTCAAAAGCCGAGGGGAGGCGCGAGCGCCGGCTCCACCGCGTCTAGCGGGCTTTCAGGAAATGGGCGGCGGAGCGCCGGACAGCCAGACCCTGGCGAAGCCGGAAGGCCATGGGGATCGTTTTTCATGAAGCGGCCAGACTGCCGCGGCGTCGGAACGCGGCGCAAGCAGAATGACCACATTCGCCAAGTGGGCCAGCGCGTTCAAAACTAAGTCGTGAGGGCCAGCCGTACAGAGAATGCAATGATGGCAATGGCTTGGACCCGGAGAGGCGGGTGACTTGCCGCTGTCATTTTGCGCCGTCTGGCAGATTTCTCCGGCAATCACGACCAACTCGCCGGCGCCCAAGGCGAATGCCGTTTGCCCAACCAGAGATGAAACAAAGGTCAAAGTTTGTAGAAGAAACAGGCAGGCGGCCGCGCCGGCGAGGAAAGCGCGGTGCATTCTCGGCGACTTGCTCTGCGACTTAGGTCGGACCTTGACCATGATGCGACGTATAAGTTGCAGAAGATTTCTGTCAATGAGCTAAAGGCCCAGACAAGAAAATTCAGGTCTCATGGCGTTTTTTGACATAAATTCCTTTTCGCCGCACATGTTCGCCGCATCTGGGCGCGTCAACAACCTGATCCGCGCCTGGCGAAGTCGCAATACCTATGCGCGCCAAGTCGTCGCGCGGCGGCGATAAAAGCCGAATGACGGCGCCGAAAAACACCGCGCGACCCCGGTCAGGCGTCTGAGATTAAAGAAAAAATGCTATTAAATCAAGATCTTAGATTCAGCGTGGCGCCTATGATGGATTGGACCGATCGCCATTGTCGGTTCTTCCATCGCCTCCTGTCGCGCCGCGCCCGCCTTTACGCCGAGATGCTGACGACAGGGGCCGTCATTCATGGCGCGCGCGATCGCCTGCTCGGGTTTGACGAAGCCGAGCATTCCGTCGCCATGCAGCTCGGCGGCTCCGAGCCGGCCGAACTCGCCGCGGCGGCGCGAATCTGCGCCGATTTTGGCTATGACGAAATCAATCTCAATGTCGGCTGCCCGTCCGAAAGGGTCCAGAACGGCGCTTTCGGCGCCTGCCTGATGCGCGAGCCGGAGCTTGTCGGAGAATGCGTCGCCGCCATGAAGGCGCAAGTCGCGGTCCCTGTGACGGTCAAATGCCGGATCGGGGTCGATGATCAAGACCCCGAGACGGCGCTCGGCGCGCTCGCGGAGGCGGCGGTCGCGGCGGGCTGCGACGGCTTGATCGTGCATGCCCGCAAGGCCTGGCTGAAAGGCCTCTCGCCCAGGGAAAACCGCAATGTTCCCCCCTTGGACTATGGCCTTGTGCGCGCCCTGAAGCGCCGCTTCGCCCATGTTCCGATCGTCCTCAACGGCGGGCTCGCGACGCTCGACGCGATGCGCGCCGAACTCGCCCACGTCGATGGCGTGATGATCGGCCGCGCCGCCTATCAGGACCCGGCCTTGCTGCTCGACGTCGATCCGCTGCTTTTCGGCGAGGTTGCGCCCGTTCCCGACGCGCTCGCGGCGGTCGAGGCCTTTATTCCCTATGTCGAGGCGCGGCTCGGCGAAGGCGTTCCGCTCCACGCCATGACCCGCCATATTCTGGGCCTCTTCAACGGAAGGCGGGGCGCCCGCGCCTGGCGGCGCCATCTCGCGACAGAAGCGGTCCAGCGCGGGGCGAAGGCCGCAGTCTTGCGCGCGGCGCTTGCCTATGTTGATCCGACGCAACACCGGATCAATGCCGCAGCTTGATCCGCATGCACTTTTGCGCGCTGTTGTCAACGTGATCCCCCTACGCGATTCCGCAAGGAGTTTCCGCCGCCGCGGCCGCAATGCGCGCAACACGACATTCCTATTCGAGCGCTGAAGCGCGCTCTTGGCGCGGCCAACGGATTGGCCGGGGCGGGAGGAGGAAAAACAGTAACGGCGTTCCGCCCGAATCTCGCTCCAAAATCACGGTGAGCGCATGCGGCGGGTGAGGCGACGCGATCTCTGTCGCCGTTCAAGACGCGCTGAATGAAGCGGTAATTCCAACCCTATCGCGCTCCTGAAATATCTCCGCCACAAAAGGTTCTTGCACCATCCGTAGAGACAACGGTCTGGGGAGGTCGGGTCAGCTGAAAAATATATCAGGCTGGCGATCCGGCTGAATGCAACGAAGGGGGTAGGGATGAAAAAGGCTGCTGCGGCGCTTGGACTCTTGGTATCGGCGATTGCAAGTCCTGGATTGGCTGGCGAGGGACCGATTTTCCCGGGCATCCCGCATTTGGACCATGTGTTCTTGATCGTGATGGAGAATCACGGCTTTAGTCAGATTATTACAAATCCGAACGCGCCGTTTATCAACCAATATGCGCACACCGCCAATTTGGCGACGAACTATTACGCCGTTGGCCATCCAAGTCTGACCAATTATCTTGAAATCGTGGGGGGATCAAACTTTGGCGTCAGGAGCGATAATTATCCGGACTGGCATAATGGTTCATGCACGACCAATCTCGCCTCGGGCGTCGCGGCTACCGATAATCCGCCCACCCCAGTGATTTGCCCGATTTCCGGCCAAGGAACCGATGCGGCGACGCCAGCCGTCGACACGACGAACGAGACGCAAGGTGTCCCAGGCGATAACGACATTGATGGAATTGCGTCAGTGCCGGCCGCTCAAAATACGATTGGCAAGACAATCGGGGATCAGCTCGCCGAGCGGGGCTTGAGCTGGAAAAGCTATCAGGAAAGCCTGCCTTTCGCCGGCGCCGACCAAGTCAACATTAGCGACGGCGTTTACACCAACAACACAAATTTCAGCACGATCCGCCGACGCTCAATCCGCCGCTTTCGCAGAGCAATATTGTTGCGCTCTACGCCGTGAAGCACAATCCGTTCGCATATTTCCAGTCCGTTCAGGAAGGACCAATCCTAATAACAGCCTCGAAAAACGTCGTCGGTTTGATGGCAAGAACGGTCTGTACGCCGACCTTGCCACCGGCAACTCTCCGAACCTCTCGTTTATCGCTCCGAACCAGTGCAACGACCAGCACGGACGCGGCAACGCGGACGGCTTTCTGCAATTTCGATCCGACCGACAACGGCACGCAGGCTGGCCTCAATCCCGCGCTGATCCAATTGGGCGACGTCGCGGTGCAAAAGATCGTGACCGCGATCCACAGGTCTCCAGCCTGGAAATTCGGCCACAACGCAATTGTTATCGTATGGGACGAGAACGACTACAGCACGGCGCCGAACGTGAACCAGGTCGCAACCATCGTCGAGACGAATTATGGCGTTCATGGCGTGCAGAGCGCGCGCCGCTACACCCATTTCTCCTTGCTCAAATCCCTAGAGGCCGGGCTCTGGCTCCGGTGTCTCAACCACGCTTGCGACGCGAACGTCGCCTTGATGACAGACCTTTTTGCTGTAGGCGTCAGCCCGTTGTCCCCCTGATCTCAATTCATGCGGTCGCGCGAGAGGCGAATTCGGTTCGTCCTCGCGCGGCGGGAATCGGGGTCGCGGCCTATTTTTGCGCAATCGCGGCCCTGAGCGCGCGGCAAGGCTTGCAGCGGCTCAAATATTTGGTTCAAGCAGCGCGAGAAATATAGCGCGCCTCGGCGAAAATAACGCCGATCTCTCCTTTTTATCACTCCGTCGCCTGGCCCAAGCGCCCGGCGAGGTCCTGGATATATTGCCAGGCCGTCCGCCCGGAGCGCGAGCCGCGCGTGACCGACCATTCGAGCGCCTCCCGCTCGATCGTCTCGCGGGTCTCGCGCAAGCCGAAATGCGCCGCATAGCCAAAGACCATCGCCAGATAATCATCCTGCGAACAGGCGTGAAAGCCGAGCCAGAGCCCGAAGCGATCGGAGAGCGAGACCTTTTCCTCGACCGAATCGCCCGGATTAATAGCCGTTCCGCGCTCATTCTCGACCATCTCCCGCGAAAGAATATGGCGGCGGTTCGAGGTGGCGTAGAAAAGGACATTGCGCGGCCGCCCTTCAACGCCGCCTTCGAGCGCCGCCTTGAGCGATTTGTAATTCGTGTCCGCCGCGTCGAAAGAGAGATCGTCGCAGAAAATGATGAAGCGGTATGGCGCGTCCCGCAGCAGCGCCATCAGGACGGGAAGGCTGTCAATATCCTCGCGATGGATCTCGACGAGCTTCAGCGGCTTGAAGCCGGGGAGGGCGGAGAGCCGCGCATTGACCTCGGCATGGGCCGCCTTCACGAGGGAAGACTTGCCCATCCCCCGCGCGCCCCAGAGCAGCGCGTTATTCGCCGCGAAGCCCTTGGCGAAGCGTTCGGTATTGTCGGCGAGAATATCGCGGAGCCGATCGATGCCGCGCAAAAGCGCCATGTCGACGCGGTTCACCTTCGCGACCGGCTGCGGCGCGCCGGACCCCGCATGCCAGACGAAAGCGTCGGCCGCGACGAAATCGGGCGGCCGGGCCGCGGGCGGAGCCAATCTTTCAAGCGCGGCGGCGATCCGCTCCAAAATCAGAGCGGCGTCGGGCTGGGACGCGGGCGGAGCGGGATCATTGGTCGGGCGGGCCATGGCGTCTGCGGTTTAAAGCGAAAGCCTCGCGGATTTAGCCCGCGCGGCGCGAACCGTCCAGCCCGTCGCGGCGGCGTGCGGCCGGCCGGGGCGCCGCCGAGAACCGACTGGGGTTGATTCATGGGTGCGTTAGAGGGGCGTCGCGCGGCATTGCTTTCGCGCCGGCTCCGGTTATATTCGCGCCCAATTCAGGACCAAAAAGCGCGCCGGCGCAATCGAGGAGAGGGGAACTTGATCACATCTGCTTTCGCCCAAGCCGCTGGCGGCTCGGCTGGCGGCCCGCCCGGGTCGTCGGACGTGATCCTGCAGCTTGTGCCCTTCGCGCTGATCTTCGTCATCTTGTATTTCCTCATTATCCGGCCGCAGCAGAAGCGCGCCAAGGACCACGCCGCTCTGATCAAGAATCTTCGCCGGGGCGACAGCGTGGTCACGAGCGGCGGGCTGATCGGCAAAATCACCAAGGTGATCGACGACGCCGAGATCGAGCTCGAGATCGCGCCCAACGTCCGGGTCCGCGCCGCCCGCGCCCTGATCTCGGAGGTGCGGGCCAAGGGCGAACCGGTCAAGGACCAAGCCTGACGCCGCGCGCGGCCGCTCATGGCCATCACCTCGAATTTTCGCCGCCCGGGAAAGAGCGGCGGCGATTTCATAAATTGAGCCGGCGGCGCCTGCGATGGCCGTCGGCGTCATGCAAAGCCTCGACCCTGGGCTCCCGGCGGCCCTTCTCAATTGCGGATAATTTGCAACGCCATGCTGCGTTACGCGACTTGGAAGATCGTCTCCATCCTGGCCATGACGGCCTTCGCCTTTCTCGTCATCACGCCGAGCCTGTTGAGCCCCGCGAGCCGCGACGCCCTGATCGCGAGTCTGCCTCGGTGGGTTCCGGCGCGGGCGATCGTGCTTGGCCTCGATCTGCAGGGCGGCTCGCATGTCTTGCTCGAGGTTGACAGTTCCTCGGTCACGAAAACGCTCGTCGACAATTTGCGCGACAGCGTCCGCCGCCTGCTGCGCGAGGACAAGGTTTCGATAACCGGAGGCATTGGGGTCCAGCCGCGCGGCGTCCAGCTGCGCATTCCCGACGCCGCCGAGCGCGCCAAAATCCTGCCCAAGCTGAGGGAGCTGGCCTCGTCGTCCGGCGCCGGATTGCCCGGCGGCTCCCGCGTCCCGGCCTTCGACGTGTCTGAAAGCGACAGCGGCCTCATCCAGTTCACGGCGACGGAGGCTGGAATCAACGCGAAAATCCGCCGCGCCGTCGAACAATCGATCGAGGTGTTGCGCCGCCGCGTCGACGCGCTCGGCACGACCGAGCCCAATATTCAGCGCCAGGGCGACGATCGCATCCTGGTCGAGGTGCCCGGGCTGCAAGACACCGGCAAGCTCAAGGAAATTCTTGGAACGACGGCGAAGCTCGAGTTCCGCCTCGTCGCCGAGCCCGGCGCGGACCCCAACGAGATCGAGCAGCTCGACGATTCCGAACGGCCGGGCGCCAAACTGCCGGTCGAGAAGCGGGTCATGGTGCAGGGCGAGGATCTGGTCGACGCCTCGCCCGGCTTCGATAGCCGCACCCAGGAGCCGATCGTTAATTTCCGCTTCAATATTCGCGGCGGGCAAAGGTTCGGCGAGGTCACTTCGGAGAATGTCGGCCGGCCTTTCGCGATCGTCCTCGACGGAAAGGTCATTTCGGCGCCGCGCATCCTTGGCCCGATCACCGGCGGTTCGGGGCAGATCTCCGGGCGCTTCACGGTCGAGCAGGCGAATAATCTGGCCATCCTACTCCGCGCCGGCGCGTTGCCGGCGAAGCTCACGATCGTCGAGGAGCGCACCGTGGGGCCTGGCCTTGGCCAGGATTCCATCGACGCGGGCAGGCGCGCAGCCTATGTCGGGGCGGGGCTCGTCGCATTCTACATGTTGATCACCTATGGAACATTCGGCGTCTTCGCCAACATAGCTCTCCTGGTGCATATCGCCTTCATCTTCGCGGGCCTTGTTCTTCTTGGCGCGACGCTCACGCTGCCGGGCATAGCGGGCATCGTTCTGACCATAGGCATGGCGGTCGATTCCAACGTCCTGATCTATGAGCGCATCCGCGAGGAGGCGCATGCCGGCCGCTCGATCCTCTCCGCGCTCGACGCCGGGTTCAACCGCGCCTTCGCCACAATCGTCAATTCCAACGTCACCATGTTCGTCGCCGCAGCCATCCTGTATTTTCTTGGCTCAGGGCCCGTGCGCGGCTTTGCGGTCTCGCTGGCGCTCGGCATTCTGACCACCATCGTGACCGCGGTGACGATGACGCGCATGATGATCACGCTTTGGTATCGCTACAGGCGCCCCACGCGGCTGCCGATCTGATCCTTCGCCGCATTTGCGGCGGGTCGTCTCCCGAAACAGCCGCCGTCCCGGCTTTTCGCATGTTGCGATCGCTGTCCGGCCCTCTTGGGGGAGGGCGGACTCCGCGGCGAGATCGAAATGAAAACGGAAAATCAGCCATGTTGATCGCGCATGCGTCCCTCCCCTCCGACGATCCTGGGAAAGCGGCGCTCGTCCTCGCCGAGATCATGAACGGCGAGGCTTTGCCTTTTTTCCCGGGCGGCGCGGACGCTTGGATGGCCTGGTCCAGCGATGGCGCGACTTTTGTCGAGGTGATCAAGCGCGGCCGGCAACTGAATTACGGCGTCGCCGAGGCCGAGTATCAACCTGGCGACGGCGAGGCGCGGCGCTTGAGCGAATCTCATTTGGCCATCGGCGTTGAGCGTCCGGCGGCGGAGATTGTTGAAATCGCGGCGCGGGCAGGTTGGCCGGCGCGCGCCGCCGATCGGGGCGACGGCTTTTTTCAATTGGTCGAAGTCTGGGTCGACGGCGTTTTCCTGATCGAGTTTCTCGATCCCGATCAGACGAAGATCTATCTGGAGCGGGTGACTGTTACGAATTGGAAGGCGCTCGTCTCCCGCATGGGCTCGGCGTAAGCCGGCGCGGGCGCAAGGGCGGCGTTCGCAAACAGATTTCCGCCGCCGCTCAAATGCACTATGGTCCATGGCGACGCGCCGCGCGCGAGCGGCGATGAGGTGTTTGCCAATGAAGCTTCTGCGCCTTGCGCCCGAGAACACCAAATTCCCCTTCATGCGGTTTCGCCGCGTGAGCTATCCGTTCTCGGCGCTGCTTTCGATTGTCTCGGTCGTGCTGTT
>CAWESJ010000104.1:0-5169 GCA_963811015.1 uncultured Alphaproteobacteria bacterium
GGCTCTGCGCCGCCCTAAGCCTCGCGCGCGCCGGCTTTCGCGTCAGCGTGTTCGAGCAGGCCAATGCCTTCGAGGAAGTCGGCGCGGGCCTCCAGCTTTCGCCCAACGCCAGCGCGATCCTGGCGGGCCTCGGCGCGCTCGACCGTCTGCTTCCCTCAAGCCTCGCGCCGCGCGCGATCAAGATCCGCCGCGCGCGCGATGGCGGGGTCGTTGCGGCCATGCCGCTCGACGGCGCGCAAAAGCGGTGGGGGGCGCCCTATCTTCTCGCCCATCGGGCCGATCTCCAGCGGGCGCTTCTTGAAACGGTCGCGCGCGAGGACGCAATCGCGGTTCACGCCGGCGCGGCGGTCGCGGGCTTCGCGGCCGGGTCGGACGGCGTCGCGATCGCGATCAAGCGCGGCGCGGTCACGCTGGAGGCGGCCGGCGATTGCCTGATCGGCGCCGATGGGCTGCGCTCGCTCGTGCGGCGACGGCTCTTGGCGGAGCATGACGCGCCGCCGCGATTTTCCGGCCGCACAGCCTGGCGGGCGCTTGTCGAGGCGCGCCGCGTCCCAGCCGAGATGCGGCGGGAGGAGAGCTCGCTCTGGCTTGGGCGCCGGGCGCATCTCGTCCATTATCCGCTGCGCGGCGGCTCGGTCGTCAATGTCGTGGCCATCGTGGACGAGGATTTCCGCGCCGCCCAGGGCGTTGATTTCTGGTCGAGTCCGGGCGACGCCGCAGCCCTCGAACCGCGCTTCGCGGCCTGGCACGCCAGCGCGAGGGCCTTGCTCGCCGCCGCCTCTGAGTGGCGGAAATGGCCGCTGTTCGACCGCGATCCGCTCCCAAGCTGGTCGGCCGGGCGGGTCGCCCTGCTTGGGGATGCGGCGCATCCCATGCTGCCCTTTCTGGCCCAGGGCGCCGCGCAGGCGATCGAGGACGCCGCCGCCTTGGGCGAGGCGCTGGCGCAGGATCGCGACATCCCGCGCGGACTTCGCGCCTATCAAGCCGCGCGCCAGGCCCGCGCCGCGCGGGTGCAGCGCGAATCCCGCCGCCAAGGCGCGATCTATCATCTCGGAGGGCCCGCCGCATGGGCGCGGGACTCCGCGCTCCGCGCGCTTGGAGGCGCAAACCTGCTCGCGCGCTATGATTGGCTTTACGACGCGCATCGGCCGGGGGCGATATAGGTTTCGCTGGCGTAAAGCTTGCTTCGATTCTAGGTCCAAAGACGGGGCCGGAGCGAGCGGCGGGGCAGGGGCATGAAGACTTATCTCGATTGGTCGGCCTATGACACTTACGGCATTGGCGACGCCTATTCCGGGATTCCGGCGACCGGCGGCAATTACGCCAAGGCGGTCGCTGTCTGCATGCACAGCCGCGACTGCCAGAACACCGGCAAGGGCGTCATGTGCCCGAGCTATCGGATCACCGGCGACAGGGCGCATTCGACCGAGGCGCGGGTCGCGGCCTTCAAGGCGGCGCTCAATGGCGAATATGGCGAGAAATCCTTCGACGATCCGCGTCTCGCCGAGGCCATGGACCTTTGCGTCTCCTGCAAGGCCTGCAAGAAAGAGTGCCCCAGCTCGGTCGACATGACGCTGATCAAGACGGAATATCTCGCCCAGCGCCACGCCATGATGGGCGTGCCGCGCCGGACGCTGCTCTTCGGCGCCCTGCCGCGCTGGGCTTCGCGGTATAGACGCCTGCTGCGGTTGGGAATTTTCCTGCGCAACCGCTCAAAGACCCTGGCCGGGCTCGCCGAGCGCTGGCTCGGGATCGCCGCGGCGCGGCCGCTTCCCGCGCTGGCGCCAAAGCCCTTTGCGGGCTTCGACGCGAAAAGCGACGGCGCGCGGGGCGAGGTGATCCTGTTCGTCGACACGTTCTGCCATCATTTCGATCCGGACATCGCCGAGGCCGCCGTCACGGTCCTTTCCAGCGCCGGCTATGCGGTCAGGATCGCCAGGCCCGCGCCGAATGATTCCGAGCCCGAGCGCCCGCTCTGCTGCGGCCGGACCTATCTCACGACGGGCATGGTCGAGGAGGCCTGGCTCGAGGGCAAGCGGGTGCTGGCGGCGTTTCGGCCGGAAATCGCAAAAGGCACGCCGATCATCGGGCTCGAGCCGTCCTGCCTCTTGTCGCTGCGCGACGAGCTCTACAGTCTCGGCCTCGGCGCCGAAGTCGGCGAACTCGGCAAGCAGCTCTATCTGCTCGAGGAATTTTTGGTCCGCGAGCATCAGCGCGGCATGCGGCTCAATTTGAAGCCGCTCGATCTGCCGAAAGCCCTCGTCCATGGCCATTGCCATCAAAAGGCGTTCGGCGTCATGAAGGCGACGCGCAAGGCGCTCGGCTGGATCCCCGGCTTCAAATTCGACGTCGTCGAGACGAGCTGCTGCGGCATGGCCGGCAGTTTCGGGCTCGAGGCGGAGCACTATAAAGCGTCGCTCGACATGGCCGAGATCGCGCTTCTGCCGGCGGTGCGCGAGGCGACGCATGACGCGCCGATCATCGCCAATGGATTTTCCTGCCGGCATCAGATCGCCCACGGCGGCGGGCGGGCCTCGATCCATATCGCCGTGCTGCTGCGCGACGCCCTCGCCCTGAACTGAATCCGGCTTCAGCTGGCGATGTTCTGATTGACGAAATCCCAGTTGGCGAGCCGGTCGAGCCAAGCGGCGGCGTAATCGGCCCGGCGGTTGCGCCAATCGATGTAATAGGAATGCTCCCAGACGTCCAAGGTCAGAAGCGGCCGGTCTCCATGCGCGATTGGCGTATCGGCGTTGGCGGTCGAAACGATCGCCAATTGGCCTTGCGGGCCTTGCGTGAGCCAAATCCAGCCGCTGCCGAATAATCTGGTCGCCGCGCTCAGAAACTCTTTGCGAAACCCGTCATAGCCGCCAAAGCTCTCTTCGATCTTCGCGGCGGCCGCGCCGGTCGGCTTGCCGCCGCCGTTCGGGCGCATGCTGGCCCAGTAGAAATTATGGTTCCAAAGCTGTCCCGCCGGGTTGAACAGGGCCGCGCGCGCGGGACTCTGCGCGGTCCGCCTGATGATCTCCTCCAGGCTGGCATCGGCGAATTCGCCATCCGCGACCGCCTTCATCACGGCGTCATAATAGCCCTTGTGATGCTTGCCATAGTGATAGCCGACCGTCTCGCTGGAAATGACCGGCGCCAGGGACGTGTCGGGATAGGGCAAAGGAGGATAGGAGGCCGAAAGCCTGGTCTCCTCTTTGCCATGGGCGGCGCCATTCATGCCGGCGAAGCCGATCAGCGCGGAGGAGCCTATGAGGACCGTGCGCCGGTCGATCTTGTCGCAGGGCGGCATGAAGTCTCTCCGTAACGGTGTCTTCAGCGAAGCCGAAGGAGTAACGAAACTATAGCCGAGGCCGACCGAAAAGCTATGTGCGAATGCGCACATCGCGGCGGTCATGGCGGGCGCGTCCGGGCCGCGCGCGATCGCGGGCGGGCGCGTTGAAGCGCGCCGCCTATTGTGGCCTCGTTGCAACGCCGAAGGAAGCTCGCGGCCGGCGGCGCTCGCAGGGTCTTGACAGCCCCAGCCCGACGATGACACTCAGCCCAGCGCTTGGAGCGCTTCCCAAGCGTCTCTCGCACGGTCAATCAAGGAAGCGCTCAAATCCAAAGAATAGGTGCAGGGGAGTTGCAAATGGAGCGGATGTCGATATCAGCCGCGGTTCTCGTCGCGGCGATCGCGCTCGGCGGCTGTAATCTGAGCGGCTCGCAAACCGCAAGCGCTCCCGCGGCGCCGCCCGCCGCGGTGGCCGCGGCTCCCGGCGGGGCCCAGCCGAACTGGCCGGCTCTGCCGCAGGGCGCCGCCTGCACCGGCGAGCTCGATCGCTATGAGGCGGTCCTCAAAGCCGACCTCGGCACCGGGAACGTCAATAAATCCGTCTATGACAAGATTCAGGGCGAGCTCGCACGCGCGGCCGACGCTTGCGCCGCCGGCCATGACGCCGACGCGCAGAGCCTTATCCGCGCTTCGAAAAAGCAGCACGGCTATGATCGTGCGTGAGGCTATGGGTGGTAGAGGCGAGGCATAGCCGCTCCCTAAGAGGCAATGTTTATGACGGAATATAACGCTGATGACATCAAGGCGCAGACCATCTTACTCAGAGACGACGACCCCTCTTTTAAGATTATCTGTCCAACCCTCGGCGAAGCCGTCATCGAGGTCAGCAATCGTTGGTCGAAAGACGCCCAAGGGAAGGCGCGATTCAAGATCGCGGGCAAGGGCTACGAATACTCTTGGGCAGATATTCAGTCTCATTTGGCTTAGCCAGCGCGCGACGTTCCGGACCTTGCCGCTCTCCAACTTCATTTATTACAAGCATCAAAACACTGTTCTTTCGTGCGGCTCGTATATTGCTGACACTTTGACATACACTGATCGAACGTGGGCTTTATGTTGACCGTCGCACTGCTAAAGCCCGCTGTGCATTGCACATTGGCTGCGCGAGACTCCAAAGCCGCGATGTTATTTCGGGCGGCGGCCTGCATTGCAACTGCCATCATCGGGGTTGTGGCCATCACCCCGCCCGCCTGCGCAAGGCTTTGTTGCCGCGCGATCTCGCTACGAATTAAGCTGCACTCTTCCTGCCGTTCTTCGTCGGTTTGAGGCAACGGACGATCTAGCACTTGCTGCGAATAGTTCGGGTGGTTCGCGCAAGCGGAAAGGACGAGCACAATTGCAATCATGGGTAAAACGGCTTGTTTCATGGGGGAAGCTTCTGGCTGCGTCCGCGGTCATACCTTAAGGACAATCAACAATCGCTGCAATCGAACTGCTCTTGAAGCTGGCGCACAAGAGCGTCCACAATTAGCTTGGCGTTGCCAACTCGCCCATTTAAGGGCGCAGCTCCGACGAGCGATATATCTCAATTAGAGCTCTATAAGCGATGTAAAGACAAGACGACGGTTGCACCCTGAATGTCCCGACATTCTGCGTGCTTGCGAATTTCCTGCATGATTAGTTGAGACAGTTCGGCTCGCGTGCGCGATTCTCTCGACATGGTGTTGGCCTTTTCAGTTGATCGCCTCGCTTAAAATTTTCTGGATGTCTTTCTCCTGCGATGCGGTAAGAGCGCGGAAAGCGATAATATCCGCTAAAAACCGCTACCGCGCCAAGGTGTGGCGCAAAAAACGCAAGATGAAATCAGGCATCCGCTCTTCATCGAGATC
>CAWESJ010000105.1:0-18420 GCA_963811015.1 uncultured Alphaproteobacteria bacterium
AGGCCACGGGCGATCGGCGAGCCGAGCAGCTGGTTGATCTGCGTCGCGCCGTCGGTTCGGCGATGCTCGATGGTGAAAATGGCGCCGCTGGGGAGCGCGCCGATCGCGAGGCCCGCCGGGTTCTCGATCCATCGGAGTCCGAGGCCGCCATCGCGCGGCATCTTCCAGGTTCGGATCTGCGAAGGCATTATGCCTGCTCCCCTTCGGACTCCGCCTCGCCCGGCCGCGCGGCTCTCGTCGCGCTCGAACTCGCCTCGCGCGGGACTATATCGAATTGTCGGATTTTGTTCAGCTCTTCCGGGGCGGAAGAAGTTGGCCGCGAATCGAACTCACTCAAGGAGAAGCAATTAATGTATGTTAAAAACGCCCTGAGCCTCGCCGACGCCAAACAGATCGTCGCCGCCGCCGAAGCCGAAGCGCTGAACAACAAATGGAGCGTCACGATCGCCGTCCTCGACGATGGCGGCAATCTGCTTTTCCTGCAAAGGCTCGATGACGCGCCGCTCGGCTCGATCGTCGTGGCCCAGGAGAAAGCGCGCACCGCGCTTTTGTTCAAGCGCCCGACCAAAGCCTTCGAAGAAATCGTCGCCGGCGGCCGAACCGTGATGCTCACCCTGCCGGGGGCGACGCCGATCGAAGGCGGCCTCCCCTTGCTGAACGACGGCCGCATTGTCGGCTCCATCGGCGTTTCCGGGGTGCAATCGCCGCAGGACGCGCAAATCGCTCTGGCCGGGGTCGAGGTCGCCGCGAAATTGTGACGACAGCCGCGTAGATTCGATGCGGCCGGCCGGCCGAGCCGCTTCTTGACAACGTCATGGGGCTGTGAGGGTATCGTGGCGTCCGCATTGGAACAATCGGTCGATTCGCCGCCGAAAGCGCAGGCGTTCGGAAGCTAATGGCCAAGACTGGTCTGTTGGCGTCGCGCTCCGGCAGGCCGCGCGCCGCCGCCGGGACTGGCGCTAGAGACATGAGCGCTCAAGCGAAACCGTGGACATAGGCTCCGTGTAGATATGGCATCGGCGTAGCCGGCGACTGAGCCGGTCGGGAGAGCGGCTCGCATGCTCGCTGCGACGACATTCGACGACACGGCGGCCCGGCGTCGGCGCGCCGAGGCCTCCATCAGCATCGCCGATCTGTTCACGATTGGCATAGGCCCTTCGAGCTCGCATACGATCGGGCCGATGCGGGCGGCCCATCGCTTCGCCCAGGCTGTCCAGGCCAAGGGTCTGGAGCAAAGCGTCACCGCCCTTCGCATCGAGCTTTTCGGCTCCTTGGCGCTGACCGGAAAGGGCCATGCGACCGACGCCGCCGTGATCCTCGGCCTGTCGGGATGGGAGCCGGAGCAGGTCGATCCGGCGCAGGCGCCTGCGCTTGTCGCAGAAGTCCGGCGAAGCGGCGCGCTCATGCTCGGCGCCCGTAAGCGCGTGGCTTTCGCGGAACTCTCCGACCTGCAATATCACATGGGCGAGTTCCTGCCGGCGCATCCGAACGGCTTGCGCTTCACGGCCCTTGATGGCGATCGCGCGCTCCTTGCGCAGCAATATTATTCGGTCGGCGGCGGGGCCATCGTGCTCGACGGCGAGGACCTGGAGGCTCGCGCACGCGGCTCGAATTTTCGGCTGAGGTTTCCCTTCTCGTCGGCGGCGGAGCTTCTTGCCGTCGGGCGGGAGAACAATCTACGAATCTTCGACATTGTGCGCGCCAATGAACAGGCGTGGCGGGAGGATTTCGAGACGCTTGAATTCGTCGACCGGCTGCGCGACGCCATGCTCGCCTGCATCGCGCGCGGCTGCGCGCAAGGCGGCGTCTTGCCGGGAGGGCTCAAGGTGCGCCGCCGCGCTAAGGCCCTTCATGAAGAGCTCGTTAAGACTTCAGGCGACCGTCGATCCGTCGCGAATTTTCGATTGGGTCAGTCTGTATGCGCTCGCGGTCAATGAGGAAAACGCCGCGGGGGGACGCGTCGTCACGGCGCCGACGAACGGCGCGGCCGGCGTGCTCCCGGCGGTGTTGAAATATTACGAGACCTTTTGCGCCGGAGCGACCCTCGCCGGATCGCGCAACCTTCTGCTGACGGCCGCCGCCATCGGGGCGCTCTACAAGAAGCGGGCGTCCGTCTCCGCCGCCGAAATGGGTTGTCAGGGCGAGGTCGGCGTCGCCTGCTCCATGGCCGCCGCCGGCCTTGCGGCGGCGCTTGGAGCGAGCAATGAGCAGGTTGAGAACGCGGCCGAGATCGGCATGGAGCATAATCTCGGCTTGACCTGCGATCCGATCGGCGGGCTTGTCCAGATCCCCTGCATCGAGCGCAACACGATGGGGGCGGTGAAAGCCATCAACGCCGCAAGGCTCGCGTTGCGCGGCGACGGCGCGCATCACGTCTCGCTTGATGCGGTGATCGAGACGATGCGCCAGACTGGGCGCGACATGCAGTCGAAATACAAGGAGACGAGCCTTGGCGGACTCGCCGTCAATGTCGTCGAGTGCTGACCGGCGCCGATCGGCCGCGCGCGCCGGTCATGCGGGGACGCGCTTGGCGCGGGCCTTTGGGAGCGTCCATTTGCCGTCTTCGCCCTTCACGAGGCCACGCTTTTTCAAAGCCTGAAGCGAGAACGACACCGTCCGATTATTGATGTCGCGGCCCGCCTCCTTGATGCGCTCGGCGATCTCGCCGACCGAAAGAAGGCCATGTTGGCCGAGGACATCGGTGATCGCCGAGCCGATGGTTTGGCGGCCCTCCGGCGGCGCGCTCGCGGCCGGCTGCGCGTCCGCCGCGGGCTTGCGCTTCGGCTTCGGCCCGCGCGCCGCCGGGACCTTTGGCGCGGAGCCTTTTTCGAGAGCCTGGAGCTCGCGCTCGGCGATGCGAAGATCGCTGATCTTCGTCTCCAGCTCTGTGATTTTTTCGCGGATGCGTTCGAGTGATGTGCTCATGATGTGTTTGCTTGCCAATGTAGAGTGACGGAAAGGATCGCAGCCCATTCAGGCGGGAAGGCCAGATTGTTAAAACTGACGGATCTTCGTTCGGTTTTGCCGTTCTTCTTTCGTTTCGCCTTCCTAAACCTTCAATTGTGAAGTTCGCGCCTATTGTAGGAAGCCATCCCGAAGCGACGATGTTGGTCGCATGATTCGGCCGACAAATTTATAGTGAACCTGCTATCTGCAGCACTTTTTTAGAAAAATGTCCAATAGAGATTCCAGTAGACATGTGGCGCCTTGCGCCATTTGGCGCCGCGCGGTGGGTTCGCGGAGACATATGACGCCTGCATTGGCCAGCGTAAAAAATTGTGGTTATGCGCATAGCGCAAGTTGCGCGGCGGCGCGTTGCGCTCCTGTTGGAGGCCGCGCTGGGCGCAAACAGGGTTGCTGTTGGGCTTGGCCGGACTCCGCCGCCTATCTGCTCCAGCGGTTTGCGGCCAACGCAAAGCGGCGCGATTGCGCGCCTTGCAAAGGCGGCTCGCATTTGTGAGCCGCCCCTTCCGCCAGTCGCCGCGCAATGCTATTCGACGGCGCCCTCTAACCAGCAGGATGATCCATGAGCGAAATTTGGCTGCGCGCCGGCGAGGCGACGGTTCTGGCCGCGGACGGACAATTCACCGACGCAATGCCCGAAGTGATGATTGGCGACGTCAAGGGACCGGTTGGTCACGCCTTCGCCGCGATGGCGGGGCAGGCTGCGGGCCATCCCCGCATGTTCGTCATTCGCGATCTCAATCAAATGGTGCGCCCGGCGACCATGATGACCACCAAGATGACTGTGCGATCCAATGATTATGTCGAATTGCTCGGCGGGATCGTCCAGGCCGCGACCGGGGACGCCATCGTCGATTGCCTTTCGGAGGACGTATTGCCGAGGCGGCAAGCGGATGAGCTTTGCATGATCATCATGGTGTGGCTTGACCCGCGCTGCGCGACGGACAAGAACCTCGACAAACGCGATCTCTACCGGACCAATTACGAGGCGACCAAGCTCGCCCTCTCGCGCGCGATGAAAGGCGAGCCGACGATCGACGAACTGATCGCCAACCGCAAGACCATCAGCCACTACGCCCTCGAAGGGCTTTTTGAGGAGTAGGCCGCATCGCCGTCGAACCCGCGCGCGCTCCGGTCGGCCTCGTGGCCGCGCCGAGGGATATGACGTTCATGCGCTTATGCGCTGTTTGCCTGGCCTTCGGCCTTACTGGCGCGCCTGGCCGCGCGCAGGCCGACGAATGCCGACCGAGAGGGGCGTGGTTCGTTTTCGGCGTCAACGCGAGTTGGCGGCTGCAGTTGCGCGCCGGCAAGCCCTGCGCCGCGACGATCTCTCTCCCCAATGGCTCCATTCAAAGCGGATCGCTGTCGCGGCCCGCGCGGCGCGAGCTACGGCTATATTCCCAATCGCGGCTTCGTCGGCCCGGATAGTTTCCAAATGACCTTGGTGGGAAGCGGACCCTATGGGTCCGGAGTCTCTGTCGTCACCGTCAATGTCATGGTCGCGCCATGAGCGTCCGCGCCGCCGCCATTTGCGTGAAATGTCGCGGGCAATGATGGCGCGCCCATCAGGTCCGCTTCCCAAAGGTCTCGCCGCGGCGGGACGCAATATGCGCGCGTTGTTCGTGTAGAGATCGAGGCCGGGCTTCAAACGACAGCGTTAAGAAAGCCTTGGGAGTTTACAAGCTAGGTTTAGCGCGCGATCCGCAGGCCGATGTCTGGCCCCTTACGCATGTGTCCCGACGCTAATTTCGAAGCGGGGCACAGATCAGCCACAATTACGATTTCTTAATGGGAAGTTAATTAGGATTGGGCCGGCTCCGAAACAGGAATAGCGCGGCTCACATGCAGCGTGGCGCAGTCCTCTCGTCTGGGCTCGGAATCCGGGGGCGAAGCTTCGGGAGACCGGACGGAGGCGGAAGTTTGGCGCCCGATGCGCGAAAGCAGAGATGCGGGACAGCCGAATTAGCGCGCCCGCATGAATGCAACAGGAGGTCGGCAGCATGAGCATGCCTGTTACGAAACGGCGCCAGATAAATGATTTGGCGGAGCTTGAGGGGCCCCAGCGCCGGCCGCGCTCCGCGACCCGGGTTGAAGCCGCAGCCCATGTGGAAAATGAGCCGATCGCCGAACTGGCGCGGTTACTGGGCCGGCAAGAGGATTTGAGCAAGGCCGCCGGCGTGACTCCCGGCGGCTTGGCGAAAGGGGCCGGCGCGGCCAATGGCCGGCTGGGTGGGCCGGGAGCGGCCGAACGTAAGGATCCGCCACCTCTCGAACGCTTTATCACCGGCGATTTTGCGGCGATCGAAGCAGGCCTGCTTGGAATTGGGCGGGCGGCGCAGGCTCGGCTTGCGGCCGAGCCATGGTCCGAGCCGCGGCGGGCGTTCGCGCGAACAGAGCCTGTCGTCAGCGCCAATTTCGCCGCGATCGACTCCGGAGCGGCCTTCGCAGAGCGGCTGGAGCCGACATTATCGCCTCATGTCGGGGAAATCCACGCCGAGCGTAGCGAGCCCGTCGCGCCGGCTGGCTTCGCCCCCTTCGATTTCGCCGCGATCGAGACGGAATTGCTCAACGTGAGGCGGCAAAAGCTCGAAGCGCCGCGGCCGGACGCCGAGACGCCGGACATTCTCGCCGGCGCGACGCTGCTTTCGGATGACGAGTCCGACGCGTCTCTCGACCGCCCGCTCGGGATTTCCGACGACGACATCAGGTCGCGGATCCCGCTTTACGCGATCGCGGCGATCATCATCGCCGGATTGATCGGCATAGGCGCGAGCTTCGGCTCGAGGAGCGGCGAACCAAGCCGGCCGGAGTTGGCCGCGCTCGATTCGGCGGATGCGGCGGCAGCCCTTCCGGCCGAATCGCGGAGCGGCCCGAATGCGGCCGGCTTCAACGATGCGCCGGAAACGCCATCGGTGGCCGCCAATAATCCCGGACAGTCCGACGACCTGGCGCTCGCGCAGGAAAATTCGCCGCGGGTTATTTCCCTCGCCGAACCCGCCCAATCAGCGCCGGCGGTCGCGACCGAGGCGGCGATCGAGCCGCCGCCGCAAGAGCCGGCGCAAGCTCTCGCGGAGCCTCCGGCCGCCGTCGCCCCTGAGGCGGCGCAAGTTCGGACCGTAGCGGTCCAGCCGGATGGCGCGCTTGTCCCGAATGACGCAGGGCCGCGGCCCGCCGCTTTCGCTGCGCCGCCCGCGCCTCGCCCCGCCGCCAAGGCGCAGGCGCGGAAACCCGCGCAGCATGTCGCCGCCGCGCCGAAACGAGCCGGCGCCGCCGCCTCGAACGGCCATGCCGGGCCAAGCGCCCATGCGGCCAAGGCCAAGCCCATCGCAGTAGCGGCCAAGCCAGTCCCGGCGCAGGCCGCCAATGTTCCCGCTTCGGCGCCGGCCGCAGCGCCTGCTCCGGCGCAACCCGCCGGGCCGTTCGGCTTCGCCCAGACCGCAGTGAACTCGATCACGACCGGCGCGGCGAAATTGTTCGATTTCGGTCGCTGAATATAGGCGCTCGCCGCGTGTCGCGGCGAGCCCTTATGGCTTGGACGTCAGGCTCTAATCCTTTAGAGCGCTTTCCAACCGAATGGAATCATTCGGTTGGAAAGCGGCTAATTTCAAAGTGTTGGAGCATGTTCCGAAAAAGTCAGCCAACTTTTTCGGAACATGCTCTGATGCGAAGTCATCGGGCTTTAAGCGAATTCAACCGCGCCCGGCGCCGCGGGTGGCGCAACCGCAGCGCGGCGGCTCGGCCGCCGTCGGAATTTCTCAGCCGACTTTATCGTCGACATGATTTAAGGTCCTGGAAGCCGCCGTCCTTGTTCCGGAACCGCGTCCCATGGATGTTTCAAGCTTTCTGAAAGTCGTGCCCGGCGCCTTCGGCGTCGCCGGCCTGCTCACGTTCGTCTGGCCGGGTCGGGCCCGGTTCACCGGCGAAATCTACAAGGGCGCGGTCAAGAAATTGCGCGCGGCTCCCAACGTGCATCTTGACGATTATGACCGGCTGACGCCCGAGCAAATCGTCGGACTTATCGATGCGGACAGCCGCGTCCGGGCGGCGCTCACCGAGCGCGAGATCGGCGTCCTCCGCTTGCTGGCGACGATGCAATTTGCGCAAAGGAGCTTGGCGCTGATTGTATGCGCGGCGCTGATCGCGTTGAGCGCATGGCTCGTATTGCGGCGCGAGCCGCCGCAAGAACAGGGCGCGATCTTCGTGCGCGCGCATGTCTTTCACGCCGCTCTTGATGGCGCGAATTTCGTCGACGCCTGATCGGAGCGCGTCGTCGACCCTCAGCCCTTCTGGGAAATAAAGGCCCTGAATCGCGCCAGCCGCGCAGTCATGAAATCGTTGGCGCGTCGGGCGAGGATCGCCGGGAACCCGGCGGCGCGCTCTTGGTCGGATTGCGCCCGAAGCGAAATGGCGAGGGTCGGAAAAACCGCCACCGAAATCACCGCCGCGCCGACAAGGGCCGAGGCGTTTTCGCTCGACATCTGGCCGGTCCGCACGCCGAGATAGGTCACCGCGACGACGAGGCCAAGCGTGGTGGAGGAAAAGGAGCGCGAGCGGAAGCAGATCGCGCTCGGGCAGGGCGCCTTTGTACAAGCGAATCGGAATGATTTGGATGAACAGCAAGGCCATGCTGAACAGGATGAGGCGGAGGAGGCTCGCCGGGCTTGTCACAAGACCGATGAGGTCGAATTCGACGCCGCTGATTATAAAGAACATGGGAATAAACACGCCGGAGCCGATCGCGTTCAGCCGGGCGAGAAGCGCGTCCGCCTCGGATCCGCGCGCCAAAAGCGCCACGACGACTCCGGCGGCATAGGCGCCGAGAACGATCTCCATGCCGAGTTCGCTTGCGAGCGAGACAAGGCCGAGCAAAATCAGGATCGCGATGCGGATGGGTAAAATCGATCCGTCGCCCATCCAGCGCGCAATCTTTGCGGACAGCCCGTTCGAGCTCATGGTCCGGGCCAAAATGATCGATCCCACCGCAATCGCCAGAAAAGCAGTGCTCAACAATGTTTGTTGCAAATGATGGTTCGCATGCGCGAGCGCCACGGAGGCGAGCAGGACGGGGCCTAGCTCCCCGACCGCCGCGGCGCCGAGGAGGTAGCGGCCGAAATCGCTGTCTATATCGCCGGTCTGGTGGAGAATAGGGATCAGGATGCCGAATGCGGTCGTCGGCAGGACGAGCGCGACGAGCAGAGGCGCGCGCAGGAGCCCAACGAGATGAAGCAGCAAGACGAAGAGGCAGGCGAGGCCCAATGAAGCGAGCCAGGCGAGCGCGCCGAGACGAAGCGCCTTGGCGCTGATCTTGTCCCTCTGAAATTCAAGCCCGGCCTGGAAGAACAGAAAGGCCAAGCCGAATATGCCGAGAAAGCCGATCGTGCTGTCGCTTGCGACCCAATTCGCGCCGCTCGGGCCGATCAGGATTCCAAGCGCCAATTCAAGGACGACCACGGGCGTTTGAAGCAACAGCGGCAAGCGGCCGAGCAGCGGCGCGAGGACGGCGGCGAGGGCGATGACAAAGACGGAATAGATTTCGCTCATGCATTGGACTTTCGGCGGATCGCGGCGATTTCAATCCTTGAGCGGTTCGATAGCAAATTTCTCCTTTCGGGTCTCACCTTCAGGCGGTTCCTTCGGAGCTTTGGTTTTGGTTCGGCCGCGCGTTTCGTCGCCCGCAGTCATATTGAAAAGATGACGCGTTTCAATGACCAGGCCAAAATGATTTGATAACGAGCAGGAGCACGCCAAAGCCTATCCCGCTGACGAGCCATTTTACGAGCGCGAGTTCGGCCTTCGCCACGGCGAGATCGGTTCTGAACTCTGTCATTTCGACCTTCACCGCGGCGAGATCGGTTCTGATCGCTGTCGTTTCGGCCTTCACAGCGGCGAGAGCGGTTCTGATCTCTGTCGTTTCGGCCTTCGCCACGGCGAGATCGGTTCTGATCTCGGTGGTGTCCGCCTTCGTCGCCAGCGCGCCTAAGTCGGCCTTGGTCACCGCCGTTTCGGCGAGCACGGTCGCCGCCGCTTGCGCCTTCTCTTCCGGGGCTCCGGCGGATTTCAAAGCATCATAAACTTCGAGAATCATCGTGCTCATGTCGGGCGCTCTCGGCGGACGCGTTCAGGCAGGCTTTTCGTTTTGATAGATAGGTCGCTCAGCAGCACCACAGTCGCACGGCGTCGCTTCAAGTTCAAAGGTGGTTCGCCGGGCGCCCGCATCGGCGCCGATGCGTCTATCGCGCATTCGCCCGCGCGACGCTCCTGACCGCGCCCCGCGCGGCGCTGGTGGTCAAGGCCGCATAGGCTTGCAGCGCGGTCGAGATTTTTCGGGTGCGATGGGCGGGCTTCCAGGCGAGCTTGCCCTTGGCCTCCATCGCGGCGCGGCGGCGGGCGAGTTCCGCCTCCGGCACGGCGAGATGCAGGCGCCGGTTCGGGATATCGATCTCGATCAGGTCGCCGTCCTCGACAAGGCCGATCGCGCCGCCCTCCGCCGCCTCCGGCGAGGCGTGGCCGATCGAGAGCCCCGAGGTGCCGCCGGAGAACCGCCCGTCGGTGATGAGGGCGCAGGCCTTGCCGAGCCCCTTGGATTTGAGATAGCTCGTTGGATAAAGCATTTCCTGCATGCCCGGCCCGCCGCGCGGGCCTTCATAGCGGATGATCACCACGTCGCCGGCCTTGATCGCATTGGCGAGTATGGCCTCGACCGCCGCGTCCTGGCTCTCGAAAATGCGCGCCGGGCCGGCGAATGTCAGGTTCGAGGCGTCGACGCCGGCCGTCTTCACGATCGAGCCCTCCTCGGCGAGATTGCCGTAGAGCACGGCGAGGCCGCCATCCTTCGAAAAAGCGTGCGCCGCGTCCCGAATGACCCCGGACTCGCGGTCGAGATCGAGCGAGTCGAACCGCTTGTCCTGGCTGAAGGCGATCTGGGTCGGCACCCCGCCGGGCGCGGCCCGGTAGAAATGCGCCGCCGTTTCGCTTGACGTGCGCCGCGCGTCCCAGCGCTCCAAAGCCTGCCCAAGCGTCGGCGCATGGACCGTCGGCAGGCCGGCGTGGATGAGCCCGGCGCGCTCCAATTCGCCGAGAATCGCCATGACGCCGCCGGCGCGGTGCACGTCCTCGAGATGAACATCCGGCGCCGAAGGCGCGACCTTGCACAGGACCGGCACGCGGCGCGACAGCCTGTCTATGTCGCGCATGGTGAAATCGACCTCGGCTTCATAGGCGGCGGCGAGAAGATGCAGCACCGTATTGGTCGAGCCGCCCATGGCGATGTCCAGGGTCATCGCGTTCTCGAAGGCTTCGAACCCCGCGATCGCGCGCGGCAGCACGGAGGAATCCTCCTGCTCATAATAGCGGCGGGCGAGATCGACGATCAAATGCCCGGCTTCGACGAAAAGCCGCTTGCGGTCCGCATGGGTGGCGAGGAGCGAGCCATTGCCGGGTAGCGAAAGGCCGAGGGCCTCGGTCAGGCAGTTCATGGAATTGGCGGTGAACATGCCCGAGCAGGAGCCGCAGGTCGGGCAGGCCGAGCGCTCGATGACGGCGACGTCCGCGTCGGCGATCCTGTCGTCGGCGGCGGCCACCATGGCGTCGATGAGATCAAGAGCCTTGGCCTTGCCGGCGACGACCGCCTTGCCGGCCTCCATCGGCCCGCCCGAGACGAAGACCGCGGGAATGTTGAGGCGCAGCGCCGCCATCAGCATGCCGGGGGTGATCTTGTCGCAATTGGAGATGCAGACCATGGCGTCGACGCAATGGGCGTTGACCATGTACTCGACCGAGTCGGCGATGATCTCGCGCGACGGTAGGCTGTAAAGCATTCCGTCATGGCCCATGGCGATCCCGTCATCCACCGCTATGGTGTTGAACTCCTTGGCGACGCCGCCCGCCGCCTCGATCTCGCGCGCGACGAGCTGGCCGAGATCCTTCAGATGCACATGGCCCGGCACGAATTGGGTGAAGGAATTGACCACGGCGATGATCGGCTTGCCGAAATCGGCGTCGGTCATGCCCGTGGCGCGCCACAGGCCGCGCGCGCCGGCCATGTTGCGGCCATGCGTCGTGGTGCGAGAACGATATGGGGGCATGGGTTTCGTCCCAAGGGTTGAAGGCCGCGGATCTCCGCCGCTTATAGCGCAATGACGCGGGGACGTCACGGCGCGGGCCTCACGCGCGGCGGATCGCGGGCAAGGCCCGCGCGCAATAAATGCTCAGGCAAGGCGGCTGTGGAAGATGCGGCGTGATATAGGATCGCGGGCCGAAGCCTTGGCGGGGCGCGCCTGGAGCCATGCCGGGAAACATCCCAAGGAACATGCGATGCAGCTTGGAACCGATTTCATCCTTAACGCCTTGGCCGCCGAGGACATAGACCATCTTTTCATGGTTCCGGGCGGCTTGATCGACCCTTTTCTTCCCGCTCTCGGGCGGCAGAAGGCCTTGACGCCGATCGTCGCCGCGCAGGAGGGCGGCGCGGCCTATATGGCCGACGGCTACGCCCGGGCGAGCGGCAAGTTCGGCGCGGCCCTTTGCATTGGTGGACCGGGCTTCGCCAATACGGTGACGGCGGTCGCCGCGGCGCAGACCGACGGCTCGCCGGTGCTTTTGCTCAGCGGCGAGGTCAGCACGCTGGTGGAAGGCCTCGGCATGTTCCAGGACGCGAGCCCGCAGACGCTCGACGACGTCACGCTCATGAAGCCGATCGTCCGCTATTCCTCTTCGGTCGATAACCCGAAAAACCTGCCGCATATTTTCAAGCACGCCATGCTGCAGCTTCGCACCCGGCCCTGCGGCCCGGTTCATCTCTCTTTGCCGACCGACAGCCAAACCGGCGAGGTCTCGGCAAATTATGCGCCAATCGATCCGGCGCTCGTGGATCCGGCCCCGCTTTCCTTGGGCGCCGCCGAGGCTTCGCTTCGGCATTTTTTTGGGGCCTCCGGCGCCAAGCCGCCGGCGCGGATCGCGATCCTCGTCGGGGCCGGCGTCGAGCACGCCCATGCGGCTGGCGCGCTCCGGCGCTTCGCCGAGCTCTGGCGCATTCCGGTTGCGACCACGCTCAGAGCCAAAGGCGTTTTTCCCGAGGATCATCCCCTGTCGCTCGGCGTGTTCGGCTATGCCGGGACGCATCATTCGCGCATCGCCCTGGAGGATTCGCCGCCTGACCTGTTGATCGTGCTGGCCTCGGGACTGAACGAGCGCGACACGATGCACTGGTCGCTGCGGCTCGAGCCGCACGCCGTGATCTGCGTCAATCTCGCCCCGGCCAGCATTGGCGTGCACACGCAGGGCGGCGGCGTCGTCGGCGATTGCGGCGCCTTCCTCACCTATTTGCTCGATCGCGGCGACGCGCTCAAGCCCGCATTGGAGGGAGGCCTTGCGGAGCGGGCGGCCTGGCTTGCGGCTATTCGGGCGACTCCGCGCCTGCAGGATGTCGAAAACTGCGCCAGCGACGCGGTCCCGATCCATCCGGCGCGCGTCGTCAGCGAATTGCGGCGCGCCCTCCCGCGCGATGGCGTCCTCCTCGTGGATTCCGGCGCGCATCGCGCCTTCGCCGGCCATTATTGGGAGGCTTACGAGCCCCGCACCTATATTTCAGCGACCAATCTCGGACCGATGGGCTGGGCCATACCGGCCGCGGCCGGCGTCCAATGCGCGCAGCCGCATCGCCGCGTCGCGGTTATAACCGGCGACGGCTGCATGCGCATGAACGGCATCGAGGTCGCGACCGCCGCGCGCTACAAGCTGCCGATCGTTTTTGTCGTGATCAACAACGCGGCGCTCGGCAATGTCTGGCTGCGCGCCCATACGCTCGGGCCCGTCCCCGACGAGCTGACGCGGCTGCCCGATCATGATTGGGCGGGTTTCGCCCGCGCCTTGGGCTGCCGCGGCGAGACCGTGCGCGAGCCGGGCGATCTCGCCGGCGCGTTCGGCCGAGCGCTCGAGGGCGAAGGCCCGTGCCTCATCGACGTCAAGGCCGACAGAGCCGCGACGACGCCGGTGAAGGATTGGGCGTTGGCCCTCGCAGCCTATTCCTACCACGAGTGAAGCGGAGGCCTCCATGGCGCAACTGCCCTTCGATCCCGCGAAACTTTCGCCGGCCGATCTCGAACTCTACAATGAGATGCTTGAACGGCGCCGGGCGCAAGGCGCGGGCTTCGGCGGCCCATATGCCGCGCTCATGAACCATCCGCAGCTCTGCCGGAGAATCGAGGACTTGGGCTTTTACCTGAAATTCCAGGGCAGCCTCCCGCGCGACATTTATCAGTTTGTCGTGCTGGCCGTCGCGCGAAGCGCCGGAGCGGCTTTCGAGTGGATCGACCATGTCAAGCACGCCGAGGCGGCGGGCGTTCCCTTATCGGTCATCAGCGCATTGCAGGCGGACGGAGTTCTGGAAGGCGCCTTTCAAGCGCCTTACGACCTCGCCGCCAAGGTCCTGGCGGTCACGCTCTCCTGGAAGGAGATTCCGCAAGAGCTTCAAGATCAGGCGATTGCGCGATTCGGCGTCGAGGGCTTCGTCGAACTGGTCGTCGTGTCGGGCTTCTACCAGATGTTTTCCGCGATCAACCAGGGGTTCGCCGTGTCCTTGCCCGCCGACGCGCCGAAGCCATTTTAGCTCAGAGGTCTCGCCCGCGAAATCTTCGCTGATAGTCGGCGTCGTAAAGGGCGCTCTCGCGGAAATCCGGCGCATCGAGCGCGCGGCCGACGAGGATCAGCGCGGTTCGCTCCATCGGCGCCTCCGTGAGCATTTCAGCGATTGTCGCGAGCGTCCCGCGAAGAATCCTTTGCTCGGGCCAGGAGGCGCGAAACACGATCGCGACCGGGCAATCGGGCCCGTAATGCGGCGTCAGATCCGCGACCGCCTGATCGAGGGCGTGGATGGAGAGATGGATCGCCAGCGTCGCTTGCGTTCGCGCGAAGGCGTCGAGCGTTTCATGCGGCGGCATGGCCGAGGCGCGCCCCGGCGTGCGGGTCAGGACGAGGGACTGGGCGACTTCCGGCAAGGTCAGTTCGCAGCCCAAGGCGGCCGCCGCCGCCGCGAAGGCGGGAACCCCCGGCGTGACTGTATAGGGGATGCCGAGTCGATCGAGCCGCCGGATCTGCTCGCCCAAGGCGCTCCAGATCGAGAGATCGCCGGAATGGAGCCGGGCGACGTCTTGTCCAGCAGAATGCGCCCGGGAAAATTCGGCGCAAATCTCGTCGAGGCTCATCGACGCCGTATCGAGGATGCGGGCGTCCTTGGGGCAATGCTCCAGCAAGGCGCGGGGCACGAGGGAGCCCGCGAAGAGGCAGACCGGGGAGCTTGCGATCAGATCGCGGCCGCGCAGCGTGATGAGGTCTGGCGCGCCGGGACCGGCCCCAATGAAATGCACGGTCATGCTTGGACCTTTCGAGCGATCGCGCAGCTCGCGCCGCCTTCGCTGATGCGCGGCAAAAGCAGGACGGAGGACGGGCCGGCGCCGGCGAGCGCCGCCGTCTCCGCGATCGAGGGCAGGCCGAATAACGCCATGACCTTTGGCGATTTCGTCGCGGCGCGCGGGGAGGCCAAGCGCAAGGCCTGGGCGTCGAGAAAAACGAGGGGGAATCCCAATTCTCGCGCGGCGTCGCGCAGTCCGGCTTCGTCTTCCTTGTCCGCGTGCGAAAACAAAGACGCCCGCGCGCCCGCGCCGTCGATGGACAACAAAGCGCGCCGGACAAGGGCGACGATCGCCGCGCCGGCGCAGCCTTTCCGGCATCCAAGGCCAATGGCGATCACGGCTTTATCACTGACCATTGGGTGATCGGGCGCGCCGGCCGCCAGCCGTGGAAGCCGCCGATCGGGTCGGCCCGCGCGATCTCGATCTTCGTAAGTTCGCCGCCATGCGCCTTGAAGCGGGCGATCAACTCCGCCTCGGTCTCCAATGTCACCGCATTGACGACAAGCCGTCCGGCCGAGGGCAGCGCGGCGAAGGCCGCGTCGAGCAGGCTCGGGTCGCTGGCGCCGCCGCCGACGAAAATCGCCTGCGGCTGCGGCAAGCCGGCGAAGGCCGCGGGCGCTGCGCTGGTCACGATCTCGATTTGCGGCGCGCCGAGGGTCTTGGCGTTGCGAAGGATGCGTTCGGCGCGCTCGGCGCGCGCCTCGATCGCGATCGCGCGATTGGCGGGATAGGCGCGCAGCCATTCGATCGCAATCGATCCGGCGCCGGCGCCGACATCCCAGAGGAGCTCGCCGCGTCGTGGCGCGAGCGCCGACAATGTGACCGCGCGAACCTCCCGCTTGGTGAGCTGGCCGTCATTCTCGAACCACTCGTCGGCAAGGCCGCTCGCCACCGGGGCGATGCGGGCCCGCGCGTCGGCCTCGATCTCGAGCGCGACAAGGTTCAGCGGATTGATTTCCTCCATGGCGAAACTCTCGGCCGGGCTTTCCCGCACACGCTCGCGCGGCCCGCCCATGGCTTCCATCACGATCACCCTTGAACGCCCAAGGCCTCGCGCGGAAAGTAGCTCGGCGAGGCGCGGCGGCGTGGTCTCGTCCCAGGACAGGCAAAGAATGCGCGCCCGAGGCTGCAGCGCCGGGATGACGCGCTCGAAATCGCGCCCATGCAGGGAAACAAGCTGGCAGTCCTGCAGGCTCCAGCAAAGCCGCGCCGCCGCGAGGCTGAAGGCCGAGGGCGCCGGCACGCATTGGATCTCCTGCGCCGGCACATGGGCCGCGATCAGCGCCCCGACGCCGTAGAAAAAAGGATCGCCCGAGGCGAGGACGCAAACCGGCGCGCCGCGCCGCGCGAGAATCTCCGGCAAGGCGGCGGCGAGCGGCGACGGCCAGACCATGGTTTCAGCGTCGAGCCTGCCGGCGAGCGCGAGATGGCGCGCGCCGCCGACCACGAAACAAGCTTGCGCGAGCAGCGCCCGCGCGGCAGGAGAAAGGCCGCCGGCGCCGTCCTCGCCAATGCCGATCAACGACAGCCATTTTTCATGCGGCGATGGCGCGCTCATGACGGCGCGAGCCGACGCCCGGAGGGAAGAGAATGCGCGTTCTCGTGCTCGGCGGCACGTCCGAGGCGAGCCGGCTCGCGGGCTTGCTCGCCGGGCGCGGCGAGATATGGTCGATCCTGTCCTTCGCCGGGCGCACCAAGACGCCTGTGGCGCCGCCAATTCCGTTTCGCGTCGGGGGCTTTGGCGGCGTCGAGGGCCTTGCGTCCTATCTCGCCCGAAACAGCATTGATATTCTCGTCGATGCGACGCATCCCTATGCCGAGCAAATGTCGGCCAATGCGCGGCGCGCGGCCGCGCGCGCGGGCGTCCCGCTCATCGTCCTGTCGCGCCCGCCCTGGCTGGCGGAGGAAGGCGATTTTTGGACGCGGGTCGGCGACATGGACGAGGCGGTCAAGGCGCTGGGGCCGGAGCCGCGGCGGGTCTTTCTCACCATTGGCCGGCTGCAGCTCGACGCTTTCGCGATCGCGCCGCAACATTTCTATCTCATCCGCGCGATAGACGGTCTCGATCCGCCGCCGGGCCTGCCGCGCCATCGCGTCATATTGGGGCGCGGCCCCTTCGAGCCGGAAGCGGAGGAAAACCTGCTGCGCGCGGAGGCGATCGAGGTCATCGTCACCAAAAACAGCGGCGGCGAAGCCACATTCGCCAAGATTCTCGCGGCGCGGCGCCTCGGCCTGCCGGTCGTCATAATCGAGCGCCCGCAAGGCGTCGCGGAAAAGGCCTTGCATGATCCAGCCGAGGCTCTGGCCTTCATCCTTCGTCATGAGGCGCCTCCTGCGCCGCGCGGCGTATAGACGAAAGGGATCGCGCCGGCGCGTGTTATGATCCGCGTCTCGCTCGAGCCGATGATGATCAGCGTGCTCATGTCGGCGCGGCCGGGCTCCGCCGCCGCAAGCGTCGTCACCAGGATGTTTTCATCCGCGCGGCCGATGGCGCGGGCGAAAATGACCGGCGTCGCAGCGGCGCGGAGCCGGCGGAGCAGCGCGAAGGCGTCATGAATTTGATGCGGCCGCGCCTTCGAGGCGGGATTATAGAGCGCGATCACGAAATCGCCCTCGGCCGCCGCCGTCAATCTTCGCTCGACCAGAGCCCATGGCTTGCGATTATCCGACAAGGAAATCGCGCAAAAATCCTGGCCGAGAGGCGCGCCGATCCGCGCTGCCGCCGCCTGCATCGCGGAAACCCCCGGGCATATGGCGATGTCGATCTCGCGCCAGGCCGGCTCGCCCCGGTCGATCGCCTCGAACACGGCCGCGGCCATCGCGAAAACGCCGGGATCGCCGCCGGATACGACGGCGACGCGGCGGAAGTCCTCGGCCAGCCGGAGCGCATGGCGCGCCCGCTCCATCTCGACGCGATTGTCGCTCGCGTGCCGGGTCTGGCCCGGCCGGGGCGGCAGTCGCGCGAGATAGGGCGCATAGCCGACGAGATCCGTGGCGCTTGCGAGAACAGCGGAGGCCTCGGGCGTCAGCCAGGCTTCGCCTCCGGGGCCGAGCCCGACGATCCGCAGGTTTCCGGCGGGCGCGGGCGTCATGGCCGCCGACCTTCGCCGGGAATGAGCACAAGCGAAAAATAGGGCGCTTGGTCGTCGGTCTTTTCCGCGAGCGGGATGATTTTTTCGGCCTCCGCCGTGCCATGCTCGACATAGATCGCGGTCTGGAGCCGTCCCGCCTCGGCGACCGCCCTGCGGATCTTCGCCAAATTCGCGCCGATCTTGATGATGATGGCGGCGTCGCTCGCGCGCAAATGGCTGGCGAGGCAAGCGCCCTCCAACGTGCCGGGCAGAACGCTCACGACATCGTCGCCCCAGGCCATCGGCAGTTTCGCCGCGCTCCAGCAGCCCGACATGCCGCTCACCCCCGGCACGATCTCGATCTCGAAGCGGTCCTTCAGCCGGATATAGACATGCATGAAGGAGCCATAGAAAAGCGGATCGCCTTCGCAGACAAGGGCGACGTCGCGCCCGCCGGCAAGATGGGCCGCGATCGACCCCGCCGCCTCGGCGTAGAATTCGCGCAGGTCGGTCCCGCCGCCATTCCGCTGACCGTGACCAATACCAGCGCCGGTTCCCTGACGCTGACCCCGGCCGTGGCGATCACTTACCCCGTTTCCGGAACCAACGTAACCGTCCCGGCAGCCCCCCTGACACTGGCGGCCAATGGTGGATCCGCCACCGTGAACGTGACGATTTCCGGGGCGGTGCCGGTGGCGGGCGAGTACTCGGGGTTCGTGACGTTTTCCGCCTCCGGGAGCGTCGTGGCCCAGGTCCCTTATATGTACCTGGTGGGGGACGGGCTGAATCCCAATGTGAACCTGCTCTCGAACTATGCCCTCGGCGGGCCCGGACAGGATGGCGGCGCGCTGGTCGTCCAGGTGATCGACGAGTGGGGCGTGCCCATGGCCGGGTCTGCGGTCACGTTCGCCTCCGAAAGCACGGGCGCCTTCACCATGCGGAGCTACGTGGCCGCGCCCACCAAGCAAGATCCGAAT
>CAWESJ010000106.1:0-7724 GCA_963811015.1 uncultured Alphaproteobacteria bacterium
GCGCGTCGGACGCGCTCGACGCCATGGGCGGCGACGAATTGCTCTACGCCGACGGGCTGCCGCGCGGCGGCGCCTATTTCGCGCTGCGCACGCAGCCCACGCGCGCGCTCAGCTTCGCGGTCGTCGGCGCGTTGACCGACGCCGAGGCCGCGTGCCGGCTCGCGGAGAAATATCAGGGCGGCGTGGAAGAGGCGGAGCTTCTGGCCCCGGCGGCGCAGTTTTGGCGGCGCGTCACGCGCGGCCTGCGCGTCAAAGGCGGCGGCGGCGATGGCGCGGCGCTCAACGCGGCTCTCCCCTGGCTCGCGCATGACGCGATCATCCATCTGACCGTTCCGCACGGGCTCGAGCAATATGCCGGCGCCGCCTGGGGCACGCGGGACGTCTGCCAAGGGCCGGTCGAATTTTTCCTCGCGCTCGAACATGACGAGCCGGTGAAGGAGATCCTGGGAATCGTCTTCGCCCAGCAATATGAAACGCGAGGCGACTGGCCGCAATGGTTCATGCTCGAGCCCTATTCGATCATCCAGGACAAGACGAGCCATGGCGACGTCATCATCTGGCCGCTCAAGGCGCTGAACGACTATATCGAGGCGACGAATGATCTTGGCTTCCTCGACGCGCCGGTCGCCTGGCGGCGCGAGGATACGCTGGAGCGCACGGCGCATAGGGGGTCCATCGCCGCCCATGTCGAAAAATTGCTCGCGGCGGTGCGCCGCCGCTTTATCCCCGGCGGGCGTCTCATCAAATATGGCGAGGGCGATTGGAACGATTCCCTTCAGCCCGCCGATCCCAATATGCGCGATTGGATGGCCAGCAGCTGGACCGTCGCGCTCCTGTTCCAACAGCTCAACCGCTACGCCGAAATCCTGCGCAGAGCCGGCCGCGAAGAGGTGGCGCGGGCGCTGAAGGAGCTCGCCGACGAGATGCGCGGCGACGTCAATCGCTATCTCATCCGCGACGGCGTCATCGCCGGCTATGGCCTGTTCGATCCCGCGCGCGACGAGCCCGAGCTGTTGCTGCATCCAAGCGATAGGCGCACAGGCCTCAAATATTCGCTCATCCCTATGACCCAGAGCATTATCGGCGGCTTGTTCACGCCGGCGCAGACCGCGCGGCATGTTGAGCTGATCCGCGCGCATTTGCTGTTTCCAGACGGCGCAAGGCTGATCGACCGGCCGCCCGCCTATCGCGGCGGCCCCGAAACCACATTTCGCCGCGCCGAATCCTCCGCCTTTTTCGGGCGCGAGATCGGCCTCATGTATGTTCACGCGCATCTGCGCTACGCCGAGGCCATGGCCATTCTCGGCGAGGCCGATGCGGTTTGGGAGGCGCTCCAGCTTGCAAATCCGATCGCCGCGACGGATCGCCTGCCGCAGGCGAGGCTCCGGCAGCGCAACGCCTATTTCAGCAGCAGCGACGCGGCCTTTCCAGACCGCTACGCCGCAAGCGCCGAATGGAGCCGCGTCAAGGCCGGCGCGATCGAGGTTGAAGGCGGCTGGCGGATCTATTCCAGCGGCCCCGGCCTCTATATCAGCCTGTTGATCCGTCATGTTCTGGGCCAGGACCGCGCCTGGGGAGAGCGCGTCGCAAGGCCGCATTCGCCGGCGCAACAGCGCGGCGCTACGGCTGCGTTCGACGGCGAGGAGTAGAGCATTTTCAAGCGAAGTGGACGCCGGTTCGCATGAAGAAAATGCGAAAAAAGCTTCAGAGCGCCTTCCGACCGAATAGAATCATTCGGTCGATAAGAAAACGCTCAAATTCAAAGAGTTGGAGCATGTTCTAATCGAAAAAGTCAGTCAACTTTTTCGGAACATGCTCTAGCGCCGCACCGGCGCCGGCGGCAGGTCCCAATCGGAGGGATCGCCTTCGGGGATCGCGGCCCTGCCCTCGCGCAGCGCGCCGCGCGCGGGATCCGATGGGAGAGGCGCATAGGCCCGCGCGGCGGGCGCCTTCATCGCCGCGATAAAATAATCCGGCGGAATGCCCGCGACCGGCCCCGGGCCAGGCCCTGCGCGCAAAGCGAGCGCGCCGCTCTCATGAACCCGACCTTCGGCCGTGTCGACGTCATCGTCTATGTCCGGCGCATTGGGCAGGCCGTCGCGCGGAAGCTGCGGCGTCTGGCTCGGCCCCAGCGAGGGCCGGCAGACCCGGCGCAGTCCGTAGGAGCTATTGCCGTGCATGGCGAGATCGACATGAATGTGGTTATAGTGAAATACATTCGCGCCGGGGCCGAGCACCGTGGTGAAATGCGAGCAGGCGCCGGCGTGAACGTCCTGCAGGAAAGCGCGGGCCTGGTCGTCGCCCCGGGTCCAATCGCGCACGATCAAGATCTCGCGGCCATCGGCGAGCCGGAACCCGCCAATGTCGATCGCATTGCCGAAGGCGTGTTCGGAAATGCGCGCGCCCGGCTGATTGTTCATGCTGCGGCAGCTATAGGCGCCCATCGAATCGATCTGAACGACGCGCTGGCCGAACCGCGCCTCCGCCGCCGGCTGCACGACATCGGCGAGCCAGTTATCAAGCGCGGCGATCATCGGGCAATCGAGCAGATAAGTCGCGTTGAATCCGACCGCGCCGCCCTGCAGGGCGCTGACCCTGAACGGCCGGGTCAGGCCGCAAATGCCCGGCCCATTGATTTCGCGCGCCGGCTGGATATAGGCCGAGACATGAACGAGCCCTTGCGCGATACAGGCGTTCTCGGCCTGGCCCCGCCAGGCCGGCCGGCGCGGCGCCTCGTAATTCGAGCAGCCGGCCAGCGATCCGACGAGGACGGCGGCGAAAACGAATGGCAGGGTGCGGCGCGCCATCGCCGAGACATGCGCGCAATTTATTAACCTGCGCTAAAGCATTGCGGTTAATGGTTTCGAAACTTCGGCGAACAAGGGCCAACCATGGCGAAAATCGCGGTGACGGCGGAGATCTCGATCGACGAGGCCGAGCTCGACTTTTCCTTCGCGCGCGCCAGCGGTCCGGGCGGGCAGAACGTGAATAAGGTGGAGACGGCGGCGCAATTGCGCTTCGACGCGGCGCAATCCCCCTCCCTCGGCGAGGCGGTGAAGCGGCGCCTCGAAGGGCTCGCGGGCAGCCGCCTCACCAAGGACGGGGTGATCGTGATCTTCGCCCAGACGCAACGCTCGCAGGAGCTTAATCGCCAGGACGCTTTGGCGCGCCTGCTCGCTTTGATCGCAGCGGCGGCAAAGGCGCCGAAGCCGCGCATCAAGACAAGGCCGAGCCTATCCGCCCGCAAGCGACGGGTTGAAAGCAAGGTGCGGCGCGGCGAGACGAAAAGGCTCAGAAGCGCGCCGCCGGATTGAGGTTTTGCCGCAAAAGGCGGCGCGGGAAAAGCCGCGCCGGCCTGACAATCAGACTTAAGGCGTCGGCCCTTGCCGGCTCCGGCGCTCGTTCATGAACCGGTCGAACTCCTCGCGGTCGCGCGCGCGGCGCAGATTTTCCATGAACTCGGCGAATTCCCGCTCGGCCTCGACGAGCTTCTGGCGCTCCTCCTCGAGCCGGGCGAGTTCGGCCGCGCGCCAATCGTCGAAGGCGAGATTGCCGGTCGAGCCGAAGCCGCGCTGCGCCAGCTGGCGCCGCGAGGCCCAGCGGCCCAGAGCCGCAAGCTCCAGTTCGAGCGCGCTATTTTCCCATTTCTCCCGCGCGAAGCTGAAGAGGTCGCCTTGATAGCCGCTTTTCTTCTGCCAGAACTTCCACCGAAGGACGGCGAGGCCGATCGGCCAATAAAGCGGCGAAGCCCAGCACCATCGCGCCGGATTTCCAGCGGCCGCCAAGGCGGCCGCCCCGCACGCGCCGGCCGGTGCCGCGGCCATTCGGTCGAAGCCGGGATCAAAAGGTCTTCCCATGTCTGGGCTCATCGTCAAAGCTCCATGTTCGCCTGCGGACGCAAAAGCGGCGCCGGTGGCGCAGGCTAGATATGGCGCGCGTTTTGGTTTCGTCGAGCGGGGCGCAGAAGAAATTCGCGACAGCGCGCCGCGATCCGGCATGAAGCTCCCTGACGCCACGCTAAGCCCCAGCAGAGCGCGGTGGATCATGTCATTGCCGGCGCAGATCGAGCCCTTGGCGAGCATGTCGGCGCCGCCGTCGGCGTCGGTGACGTAGCCGCCCGCCTCGCGGACGATGACGATGCCGGCGGCCATGTCCCAGCTTTTGAGGTCGCGCTCCCAGAAGCCGTCATAATTGCCGGCCGCGACGAAGCAGAGATCGAGCGCGGCGGCGCCGAGGCGGCGGATATTGCCGGCCTTGCGCCATGACCGGCGTCGAGTTCGGCCTTGAAGCGCGGATGCGCCTCGGCCTTGCCGATATGGCGGCATGCCGCAGCCGATCAGCGCGTCGGAATGGTCGCGCCGCGCGGCGACGCGCAGGCGCCGGTTGTTGTAATAGGCGCCCTGCCCCTTTTCGGCGATGAACATGTCGTCATTGGCGGGATTATAGACGAGGCCGGCGACGATCTGGCCTTCGCGCACGAGCCCGATCGAGATGGCGAAGATCGGCAGGCCGTGCAGGAAATTGGTGGTGCCGTCGAGCGGATCGATGATCCAGGTGTGGCTCTTGTCGGCGCCCTCGACCACGCCGCTTTCCTCGAGGACGAAGCCATAGCCCGGCCGCGCCTTGGCGAGTTCCTCCTGCAGGATTTTTTCGGCCTTGCTGATCGGCGGCGGAGACGAAATCGCCCGGCCCCTTGACCGAAACCTGCAGATTCTCGACCTCGCCGAAATCGCGCTTCAAGCCGCGCCCGGCCTTGAGCGCGGCGGCGGTCATAACATTCATGAGAGCGGAGCTGATCACCTGAGCCCCAATCTAAACTGAATTAGCCGTCGTTGCGGGCTTTGCGTTTATCAGATTTCGCCATTCATCTCACGGCTGGCAGTATCGGCGAGGCGGGCGCGATTTGTCAAGGATGAGAAAAGCATCGGCTGCGCCGACGCGAGCATTGCTCGCGTCCTTGACAGGATCGACCCGCTCGCCAAACTCGCCGCCATGAGATGAAAGGCAAGTTGTGGATTCAATTCAATGACGGCCGGACTTCAACCGCCGCCGCTAATCCGCGCGGCGGATATAGCTCACCTCATTGGTGTCGACGATGATTCTTTCGCCGGCTTCGATGAACACCGGCACCATGACGCGCAGGCCGTTTTCGAGCTTGGCCGGCTTGTAGGACGAGGTCGCGGTCTGCGCCCGCACGACCGGGTCGGCCTCGACGATTTCCAGGGTGACATGGGTCGGAAGCTTGATGCTGATCGCGCGGGCCTCGTGCATTTGCAGCGTCACCTTCATCCCGTCCTGCAGAAAGGCCGCGCGCTCGCCGACCCAATCCGACGCGAGCTCGATCTGCTCGTAGCTTTCGAGATCCATGAAGACCAGGCTCTCGCCCTGCGCATAAAGAAAGCTGAAATCCTTGAGTTCGAGATCGATCGCCTCGACTGCGGCGTCGGCGCGGAATCTCTCGTTGAGCTTGCGCCCGTCGATGAGATTTTTCAGCTCGACCTGATTGAAGGCGCCGCCCTTGCCGGGCTTCACCGCATTGGTCTTGACCGCGACCCAAAGCCCGCCGTCATGCTCGATGACGGCGCCGGGCGCGATCTGGTTTCCATTGATTTTGGGCATTTGGGCTCCAAGCCGCCACAGGCGGCGGCGTTAACTCCGCGCGTCAATGCCCGTCACAGAGCGATGCGTCAACCGGGCGAAGCTTTGCGCATAGGCTCGAAATACGCGCGACAGTTCCGTCTTTATCCGTAACATATTACGAGGATGAGGTCTTGATATGCCGCGCCATGGCGACCAAGGCAAAACGCCCGCGCCGCCGGCGATCCGGCCAGCGACGACATCATGCGCTTCGTCGCCGGCGTCTATGAATGGCCGGAGGCTTAATTCAACGCGGCTGGCCAAAGAGGACCCCAAATGTCATCCGCCGTGTTCGAAACCATCAAGGCGTTGGAAGCCGCCCACCTGCATTTTTTCATCGAGCGCCATCGCCCCGATACGATAATGCTTTCGGTTACGATTGTCGGAGAGCGAATAGAAATCGATATTTTCGAGGATGATCATCTCGAAATCTCGCGCTTTCGCGGCGATGAATCAATCGAAGGCGGCGCCGAGCTGCTGGCGCTCATCTTGAAAGCCGAGCAAGAGGCGCAACAAACGACGCTACCCTGACCCCCCCACCCGCATATTAAGGTTTCGCGGGCTTACACCAGCGTGGGCGAGCCGGGATCGGCAAGCTTGAACAGCGCCATGTCGCTGTCGAGCTGCTCAGCGAACCGGAGCCAATGGAAGTTGGGCGCCGCCCTTGACGCGCAAGGCGCTTCAGAAGGAACTCTCCGAAGCGGGGCTCTCGATCAGCGATCAGATCGGCGGATCGGCTGTCTGGGCGGCAAAGAAGCCCTGCCGCTTCCGGCCCAGGGGTCGGAAAAACGATCGTCCGAGGGTCGATCGCCGCAATGCCGGCGTCTGGTTCGCGCGACTGTCGCCCGTCACCGGCCATGTCCGGCCCGCGGCAGGCTTATCGCCCTCCTCTACGTCGTCGCGCGAGGTAACGCTCATCGCGGCATATCCCCGCTTGATGACAAAGACAGTCGCTCCCGCCATCAACCCGCCGGATCCGCCTCATGGACGATGACGTTGGACGCCAAAAGACTTGCGGCAGTTGGCCTGCGCGCCTATCTTGAATTTCCTTATCCTTGCGTCATGAATGAATCTCTCGACTGGTTTTCCTGCTTCGTCGCAAATGTTAGGGCGGCTTGGACATGCGCACGCAAGAATATATATTTTATGGCGCGCCACTTAGACGTGCGTCTCCTTTTAGACCTATGGCGTCTTAGACCTATGGCGTCGGCGCCTATTGACGAGAAACCGGGCTGTTTTGGATCCCTTCGACTTTCCTCAGCCTTTTTTGCCCGAGGCCTGTCCTGACTCGCCGGCGCAGCGGACGATTGGCAGTGAAATTCGGCGATGATCACGAGACCGTGTTCGCGCCGGATCATGCTGTCGTCCCAAGCCCTGCGGTTATGGATGCGTCATATATGAGCATTGACATTGATGGACCGGCGCGCCAGCAGGCGCGCTCCATCCTTCGGGCGACCGGAAATCAAGAGTTTGAGCCCTTGACCAAACCGGGAGCGAATGCGACCGAAGCGCCCGGCGAAGGACGAAGGCCGGAGTATCAAACGTGCTGTCGAAGCTTTTGACTTGGCTTTTCTCGGTTTTGGCGAGCGTTGGCGTTCTCGCGTGCTTGGTCTGGTACGTCGAAAGATCGCTGCACCCTGAGACCGGCGTAGCCACGGCGTCCGGCGTTGTTGGGGACGCTCCCGCCTATGGTTTGTTAGGCAAACCACAATCTGACGAAATTGCGGAGTCGCCGTCGCGGTCCGCCGTCGCTTTGGCGCCAACCGTTGGAGTCGCGCCGCCTTCCTCGGCAAGCAGCGTGCCGGTCGTCATCTGCATGGCGCAGAAGCGGGATGTCCCAATCTATCGCATCGGGATCGGCTCCGTGCGGGCTTCAAACACCGTCAACATTGTGCCCAGGGTCGAGGGCGAGCTCGTCAGCATCTTGTTTCACGAAGGCCAGGAGGTGAGGGCCGGCGATCTGCTGGCCCACATCGATCCCAAACGATATGAAATTTCCCTTCGCCAAATGGAGGCCGCGCTTTCGCGCGCCAAAGCGCGCCTGACCAATGCTCAGTCCGACTTGCGGCGCACCACTCTGCTCGAAA
>CAWESJ010000107.1:0-10822 GCA_963811015.1 uncultured Alphaproteobacteria bacterium
CCCTCGCAGACCGGCACCGCGCCCCGCAACCCACGGAAATCTAGGGCTAAATGACCATCGGGGAAACCATGGCCGCTCACGCGGACTGCCTGGTGGCGGACGCAGTCCCTGCAAACTGGTCTCAATGCGTCGAATTCCCTGCTAACAGGGAAAATACAGGGAATATTATCAAAATCAGGCCCGAGCCGGCGGATTTTGTCGTCCTTTTTCCTCGTGAAATCATGGTCTTGGCCGACAAATTCCCTACTCAACGGAACAGGGAATTCGTTTGCGCTGATCAGGGAAAGATAATGTCCGAACAGGGACGCGTTCGGCGTTTTCAGCGAATGTGCAGCGAATGATGGCCGTTTGGAGTTCGACGGCGGAATCTGGCGACAGGACGCATCGCGCGCTGCGGCGCCGGGAGCCAATTCTTAGACCGCTTCCTCGTCCTCGCCGGGTTCGGCCGCATCAAAGGCGAGCAGCGTGATCGCATGGCCTCGACGCTGGCTCAGCGTCTGGACGATCAAGGCGCCGCGAGCCGGCTGCGCCAACCAATCGAGGGGGTCTGCATCCTCATGGGCGGAGAGACCGCTCGCGTCGGCCGGGGACGGGAGCTGGGACAGAGGCTGGCCGGCCCGACACGAAACGAGTGGAAAGCCGGAATTCCGCGCGACATAGCGGACCACGCCCTCCGCGCTGAACACAAGACGCAGACGGTTGGGCATGAAGTTCGACGTAGCGGCGGGCGCCGGCCTCGCGGCTGAGGCCGAGTTCGTCGGACAGGCTTAGCACTTTGGCGAGATCGGGTAGGCCGCGCAGATGCGGACGCAACAGCCGCGGCGGGGCCAGCAGTTCGATGGCGAAGCGGTTGGCTTCAGCTTCCTGCACGAGGCGGCGCGGGGCGGAGCCGGACGATTTTGGGCGCCTCGCCGCCAAATCCGCTCGCGAACAGGCAAACCCTCCTGCGGGGTCCTCGGGCCTGTGCCAGGAATTAAGGAAATGCCCGAGTTCATGGGCCAGCGTGAACCGCCGCCGGGGCGGCGGCGAACTCACTATTCAAAAGAATCGCGCCGATGTTGCGGTCGTCCGGCGTGATGAGCGCGCCCTCAAGGCCCTTTAGCCGGGCTTCCCTGATCTCGACAATGTCGAGAGCCGCGGCAATAGTGGCGACCGGAACTTCGCCGCCCTTATGCCGCAGCCGGTCGTGGATCGCCGTGGCGAGACGCTCAGGGTTCGGGCCCGCCTCCTCGATCGCCATGCGGTCAAGCGCTAGCATAAAGATCAGCCGCCCCCTGCCCCGCTCCTGCGGCGTCGCTTGAGCAGCGTCTGCATCATGTCATCGAGAAGCGCGAGGTCATCGGGCTCAAGCGCCCCCGCCTGCCGGAACATGCGGCCAATTTGACCCTTGGCGTCGTCGGCCATGGGGTCCTCGCCGACCAGGGTCGCAAGCGACAGGCCAAAATGATCGGCAAGCCTTGTGACGAGCGCCATGGACGGATTGTCCGTGCGGCCTTTCTCGAGCTCCCAGATATGCGCCTTGGAGACGCCGACCGCGTCGGCGACCTGCTGCAGCGTTTCCCCTTTATCGATGCGGAGGCGGGTGAGGCGCGCGCCGAGGCTCATGGCGAGGTCTCCGAGAAGGATGTTTGTTTCGTCTGACGCATACATGCGCCCAAGATTGACAGCAAGCGTGTTTTTATTATCTTACGCTTTAGGTAGACGAAACGAATTAGTCCTGGAGACCCCTCGCATGACCGCCCGCGCCCTCGAGACCCTTCCCCTCGACCTTTTGCTGCCCTGGCCGCGCAACGCCCGCGTTCACTCACGCAAACAAGTCCGCCAGATCGCCGAAAGCATCCGGCGCTTCGGCTTCACCAATCCGGTGCTGATCGACGGCGAGAACCGCATTCTGGCGGGGCATGGCCGAGTTGCAGCGGCGCGGGAGCTTGGCATTGCGACAGCGCCTTGCCTGCGCGTCGATCATATGTCGGCGGCCGAAAAGCGGGCCTATGTGCTGGCCGATAACAAGCTCGCCCTCAACGCCGGCTGGGACGAGGAGCTGCTCGCCCTGGAGCTGAAGGAGCTGCTGGAGGCGGACATCGACTTCGACATTGGCGTCACCGGCTTCTCGATCGCCGAGGTGGACCAAGTGATCGAGGGCCTCGCGCCTTCAGAGCCGGGCGATCCCGCCGAGGATCGGCTTCCCGAACCGGACGCAATTCCCTCGCGCTGCCGAGCGGGCGACATCTGGCGGCTCGGGCCGCACCGGCTCGTTTGCGGCGACGCGCTCGACCCTACGGTCGTCGCCGATCTCATGGACGGCGAAAAGGCCGAGATGGTCTTCACCGACCCGCCCTATAACGTTCCAATCGACGGCCATGTTAGCGGCCTCGGCAAAATCCGGCACCGCGAGTTCGCGATGGCCTCCGGCGAGATGACCCGCGCCGAGTTCATCGCCTTCTTGTCCCGCGCCTTCGCCAACCTTGTCGCGCGCAGCCTCGACGGCTCGATCCATTTCATCTGCATGGATTGGCGCCATACGGGCGAAATCTTGGAGGCTGGCGCAGCGAATTACGCCGAGTTGAAGAACCTGATCATCTGGGTCAAGGACAATGGCGGCATGGGGAGTTTCTACAGGTCCCGGCACGAAATGATCTTCGCCTTCAAGAATGGGGTCGCGCCGCACCTCAACAGTTTCGAACTCGGCCAGCACGGCCGCTATCGGACCAATGTCTGGGAGTATCGCGGCGTCAACACCCTGAAAGCCGGCCGCCTCGACGAGCTTGCGCTGCATCCGACCGTGAAGCCGGTCGCCCTGATCGCCGACGCCATCAAGGATGTTTCGCGCCGCGGCGGCGTCGTGCTCGATCTTTTCGGCGGGTCCGGCTCGACGCTGATCGCGGCCCATAAGACCGGCCGCCGCGCCCGGCTGTGCGAACTCGACCCTGTCTATTGCGACCGCATCCTCCAGCGTTGGGAGATTTACGCCAAGGACGACGCCGAACTTTTGGCTTGCGGCCTGGCGAGCCCACGGACGGCCCATCAAGGCGCGCGCGACGCCCTGAGCGATTGCGGCGCGACGGGGGAAGCCGCGGCGACCTGCTATCCGCCGCCGGCGCAAGATCGAACGGGCGCCCTGGCGCGGGACAATGGCCGACCGCCCAAGGCCCCCTCGAACCAAAGCGGCGACCCCTCGCGCGCATCGCGAGCGCGGCAGCTCACTTCCGGCGGAGTTTAGCGCCGCCATGCCCGACGATCGTAAAATCCGATTGGCGCCGCCGCCCTCGCCCGACCCGCCGCGTTACGAAGTCGGATACCGCAAGCCGCCCGCCGCCTCGCAGTTCAAGCCCGGCCGCTCCGGCAATCCGAAAGGCCGCCCGAAGGGTGCGCGCAACAAGCGTCCTGCGCTCAACCAAGAGCGGCTCAAGGCGATCATCATCGACGAGGCCTACCGGACCATCAAGGTCAGCGAAGGCGCGCGGCAGATCACGATCCCAATGGCGCAGGCGGTGATCCGCGCGCTGGCGGTCAGCGCCGCGCGCGGCCAGCTTCGCGCGCAGCAATTGTTCGCCGAACTTCTCTCCGAGACCGAACGCGCCAACAAGGCGTCGAGCGACGATTGGCTGAAGACCGCGATCGAATACAAATGCGATTGGGAGCGAGAGCTCGAGCGTCGCGCAAGGCTTGGGTTGACAGGCCCGGAGCCACTTCCCCATCCCGACGACATCGTCATTGATCTGAGAACCGGCCAGGTCATCATCAAGGGTCCTATGACCAAGGAGGACAAGGTCGAGTGGGATCGACTAAGCGCCCGGGTCGACGAATGCGACCTTGAGATCGCGGAGCTTGCCGCCATGCTCAAAGACCCCAAGAACAAGCGCCTGCGACGCATTCTCGAGGACGACATCGCGCATGAAAGGCGCATTCGCGCGATCATCGTCAGCGCCATCGGCGAGCCCAGAGACCAAAATCGGCGATAGGTGAATGTCTGACGCAACTGCCATCGATTGATGCCGCGGGCGTCCAGCAATAACCTCCCTAAGCTCAGACGAAAATGGTTGAAACAAACAGCCTTGATACACCCGGTGGAACGTTCCCGCGCTGCGGGAACGTGCGCCCTGGTTTAGGCGGCCGATCTGCAAACTCTGCGCAACGTCCTGCTCGGCGGCTCGCTGGATTTGCCCGACGGCGAGCGGCTGCTGCTGCCAGTGTCGGGCGGCGGACGGCTGGCGGCTCGGTTCGACCAGCCAGCTGGCCGTCCACCAGACCGCTCATCGTTCTGGTTCATGGCCTCGCAGGTTCGGAGGCGAGCGCGAATGTCGTGGCGAGCATGCGGCATCTGGTCGTCGTCTCGAAGGGGGCGATCGGCGATGGCGACAGCTTGCTTTGGGTCGTCATGATCACGAGCGCTGAAAACCGCGCGTGGCTGGGCGACGTGCTATTCGGAAATTTCTATGCGCAATCCGGGCTTCCGGCGCCGTCTGTCGTGCGTCCGTGCAAGCTCGCCACGATCGAGGTCCGCCATGCCGAACGGCTCGGCCACGTCAAGCCTGCCATGATGCGCGACGTGGCGGAAGTTCTCCAAGGATATTTGGGCCGTTAAAAGCAAGCCAAACCGCGCGGCTCTTCAGCCCGGACAATGGGGGGCTGCCACGAGCTTGTGTTCGTGTTCAGGAACGGCAAGCAGGGCTCGCAACAATGTTCAATGTGAATAGGCCTTGCCATGTGCCTCCCAATCGGCGTGGGTCCAAGCAATACAACTGTTGATAATGCTCGCGGTTTATGTTGACAGCCAAAGTATCAGGAAGCCCAATCAACGAGCTAATGCGCCGGGTCGACCTTCAAAGCTGCTTCGGTTCAATATGATCGCTCTGAACTCAATCTGAAACGCCGCTGAAATATCGACCCTCACAATAAATCTTGTAGAAAAGTTCGTCGCGTCGGTTATTTCTGCTGTAGGATGGTGGCGACTGGCAGTTCGGACGCGGCCGCGATCCTCCTCAGCGCTGCTATGGCCGAGATGTCACCGTTGGACTTGATTGCGGCGAATTCTCGCCGCGGACGATCATGCTAAGTTGCGGTCTCGGCACTTTGATGATCAGACCAAATTCACGATCAAAATCGGAGGTGGATCATGATTGACTCCCCAGCGACAAACCCGATCCCGCCGCACGGTCCGTCTGGATTCTCGACGGCGATAGGCAAATCAATCAGCGCGCATTCGACCTTATTTCTTGTCGAGGGCGGGATTCTGGTCGCGTTCGGCATTCTCGCCGTGCTTGCTCCATTCGTCGCCGGCGTCGCCACCACCCTTTTTATCGGTTGGATTTTCCTGTTTGTGGGCGTCTTCGGGTTGATCTTCTCCTATCAGTCGCGGACGGAGCCCCGATTCTGGTGGGCGCTGCTCTCGTCGGCGGTCGCGCTGCTCGCCGGCCTGTTGTTGCTTTGGAACCCGCTGAACGGTCTTTTTACTCTGACCCTGGTGCTCATCGCTTATTTCATCGTCGACGGCGTCCTGACTATTTTGCTCGGGCTTGCACATCGCAGCGAGCTTTCGGACCGGTGGCAGTGGATCGTGGTCAGCGGCGTCATCGATCTGATCCTTGCCGCCGTCATTATTTCGGGTCTGCCGGGCACTATCCTCTGGGCCCCCGGCCTTCTCTTGGGCATCGACCTTATCTTCGGCGGCGTGGCCCCCATCGGCATGGCCTTGGCGGCGCGCAAGGCGGTCGCGTGAGCACTAAGTCCGGTTCCGCCGGTCGCCCCGACGATGATGACTTTCATAGAAAGGTTCCGGCTCGCCGCACGGGGCGCCTCGAACCTTTTATATGACCTTCGTCCAATCAACAGGGCGGTCCGCGAGCGCGGCCGCGCTCCGGCGCCGAGCGGATCAGACCTCGTCCGTCCACACTTTGAAGCTGACCAGCGTGTTGGGGCCGAAGGTCGTGGCGATTGGCACGTCGGCGGCGTCGCGGCCGCGCGCGATCAGAACCCGGCCGATGCGCGGCGTATTGTTGCGGGCGTCGAAAATGCGCCATTGGCCGCCGAGCCAGGCCTCGAACCAGGCGGCGAAATCGCCCGGCGGCCAGGGCAGCGGCGTGCCGACGTCGCCGAGATAGCCGGTGCAATAGCGCGCCGGAATGTTCACGCCCGGCACAACGCGACGGCGAGATGGGCGTAATCGCGGCAGACGCCTTTGCCCTCCTCGTAGGCCTCTGAGGCGGTGCGCGTTACGCTGGCGAAATCATAGCCGAAGGCGATGTGATTGTGGGCGAAGTCGCAGATCGCCTGCACCCGCGCCCAGCCGGGGCGGGTCTGGCCGAACAGGCTCCAGGCCAGATCCTGCAGCCGGTCGCTGTCGCAGAAGCGGCTCGGCAGCAGGAACACGATCGCCTCCTCGGGCAGCGCGTCGACCGGGATCTGCTCCGCATCGGGAACGATGGCGTCGGGTTGCCCGCTGTCCGAGACGAGCGCGTCGGTCGAAAGCGTTATCCGGCCGGCCGGCGCCAGAATGCGGCTGCACCAGTTGCCATAGAGATCGCGGTAGCCGGAGATCGGAACCGAGGGCGTCGTCCTGATATGATCGGGCGCGGCGAGATCGGCGACGCGGGTATAATGGATGTTTAGCATGCCGATCAGCGGCGTCGGCTGGGGAAAATCGTAGGTTATTTCGTATCCGACCCGAAGCTTCAAAGTGTTTCTCCGCGACGTGACAGCGTACACCTGCAATCCTAACACCGTCGGCCCGCGGCGGCTGGACAATTATTAGGCAAGCAATTCCGGAGCTTCTCGCCCGCGTTCGCCGCTTGCTGTAAGCGCTATTCTCGAGAAGCAGATGATGTTGGGTATTCGACGGTACGACCGAAAAACGCGACTTTGGGCCTAATATGCCCCCGCTTCAGCCGTTTGCACCAGATGGGGTATTCGGCCGGCCGGCGTGCCCTTTGGTGAAAGTGGAGGCCCTGCGCTTCAGGTTGATGATAATCCACCATGTGGCGCTGGCTGCGCTGGTCGTGAAGATTCTTTGCGCGGCATTGACGCTCGCGTTGCTAGCAATTCACTTTTTGAGGCAGGGCAGCGCGCCGCCCGGAGTTGCAACATGGCGCGGCCTGAGCGGCCTCGGCTTGACCGCCCTGACGGCCGCTGCCGTGCTTCGCTGGTTTTCATAAATCCCGTCGATGCGCCCGCCTTATACCAAGGGCCGTGGTTTTTGACTCAGGAGGGATTTTCTTTTTTCGGTTGAGATGCTTCCATGACGCGAGGAGGATTCGCGTCATGCCTTCAGCGGTAAGTTTACGGAACGATTTTTCATCAGCCGAGCTTCGGCGGCTTGCTGCGGCGTCGAAGAATACAAGCCAGAGCCGGCGTCTTTTGTCGCTCGCCGCAGTCTTGGACGGCATGAACCGGACCGAGGCGGCGCGGATCGGCGGCATGGACCGGCAAACCCTGCGCGACTGGGTTCATCGCTTCAATGATCATGGTCCGGATGGGCTTCTCGACAATTGGTCGAAGGGCTCGCCGCCGCGGCTTTCGCCGCAACAGCGGACGGAGCTGGCCGAACTCGTCGAGACCGGCCCGGACCGAATTCAGCACAAGGTCGTGCGCTGGCGACGCGTCGACCTGCAGCGCGTCATTACTGAGCGCTTTGGCGTCGTCTATCACGAGCGCACGGTCGCCAAGACCCTGAAGAAGCTTGGATTTTCGCATATTAGCGCGCGCCCGCGCCATCCTGCCCAGGACGAGAAAACCGTCACGGCGTTCAAAAAAACTTCGCGGCGACGCTGAACGCCCATCTGGCCGGCGGCGCCAAGCGCAAGACCATCGAAATCTGGTTCCAGATGCTATGCAGGCGGGCTTGCGGCAAACTGCAGCAGTCCGATTCATCGCCGCCGGAGCTCTTCTCATGCCGACGAACAACGCTTCTCCCGTAGTCTATCTCGCGCTCGAACTTAGCGCATCGTCCTGGGTTGTCGCCTGCCGGCAGCCAGCGAACGAGAAAGTTAAATTGTATCGGATGGACGCCGGTGATTGCCGGGCGCTGCTTGCGCTCATTTCGGACTTGCGGCGCCAGGCGGCCGCGAAGTTCGGTGTCGACGCGATTATCGTCAGCTGTTTTGAAGCAGGGCGTGACGGTTTTTGGCTGCACCGCCTGCTTTTGACGCATGGCGTGATCAATCATGTGGTCGAACCGACGAGCATCTTGGTAACCAGGGGTGCCAGGCGGGCAAAAACCGACCGACTTGACGCCTTGGGCCTATTGTGCGTCCTCGCCGCGACGTTCGCAGGAGATCACGACGCCTGCCGCATCGTCAACGTGCCCAGCGTTTCGGAAGAGGACGCAAAACGGCCGCATCGTGAGCGTGAATATCTCATCCAGGAACGAGTCCGCATCGAAAACCGCATCGCCGCCTTGCCGGCAAATCGAGGGCATCTCGAAAAGACCGTCACTGCGCTCATGGGAAGCTGACCTGAAAGCGGCGCAGACAGGCGACGGCCGAGCAATTCCGCCGCTCTTGAGGGCGGAACTGAACCGCTTGCGCCGTCGGCTTGTCATCACGCTCGAAATGATCCGCGAAGTCGAGGCCGAACGTCAGGAGGCTTTGGAGACGCAAGACGACGAGGCGAGCCGAACAATCGGGGCCCTGGGCAAGATCCGCGCCATTGGCGACAATTTCGCCGCAGTTCTGACAAATGAGATTTTCTACCGGTCCTTTGAAAATCGACGACAGATCGCGAGTTACCTTGGCCTTACTCCGACGCCTTTTCAGAGCGGCGGCATGGATCGCTACAGGCGCATCAATCGCCGGCAACAGTCGCGCCCGCAAAACATTGATACAGCTGGCTTGGCTGTGGTTGCGCTATCAGCCCGAAAGCAGCTTGGCGCAATGGTTCCGGCAACGCGTGGGAGAACTGCAAGGGCGAACCCGCCGTATCGCGATCGTCGCCATGGCGCGCAAATTATTGATCGCGGTCTGGCGGTTCGCCAAATTTGGCATCGTGCCGGAAGGAGCCATCGTCGCGGCGTGAATTTCGATCGTCGATAATCTCGGCGATCGATCGGAGGATGTGACCGTCTTCGTCAATGGGAGCTTCTCGCTCCCGCGTTTCAGGTGGGTCACGTCAGCCGGGGTCAAAGCCTCGTGCATGAGGCATTGTGGTTGCCGATTAAAAAGACGCAGGGCGTCACGATCGGACCGTATGCAAGGTTATGCAGCGCTCGCTGCTTGCAGAAGCGATCCCCAATCCGCTCAATCGACGCCGAAATAACGATCGACAAATCGTCGGTATCGCAATCCATGCCGCTCTTGACAGGAGGACCCTCATGTAAGGATGAGGCGCGCATCGGCCAGAAGAATGGGATGGTCCGCCAGTGGGCAAAACGCGGATCAAGGCCGCGCCAGCCGGCCGACCAGCGCTATGAGAGCGCCTATCTGTTCGGCGCGATCTGCCCGGCGAGAGGCGTCGGCGCTGCACTCGCCATGCCATATGCCGACACGCAGGCGATGCAACTCCATCTCTACGAAATTTCCCGCATCGTGGCGAGGCGGGCGCACACAGTCCTGCTGCTCGACCGCGCCGGATGGAATACGACCGCCAAACTTCGCGTCCCAACGAACATGACGCTGAACTTCCTGCCGTCGCGAGCGCCGGAGCTGAACCCGGTCGAAAACGTCTGGCAATATCTACGCGCAAACTGGCTTTCCAACCGCGTCTTCGAAACCTATGACGCGATCATCGACGCCGCCTGTGAGGCCTGGCGAAACCTCGTCGTACAACCCAACGCCATCACTTCAATTGGCATGCGCGACTGGGCACACATAGGTCAAATATGAAGGCCGCTGGTATAAGGTATCTCAAACCTAGCGAATTTATCAGATAACCTGTCCTTTCTCAAATAACCCGTTTGTCGCTAATGCATTGAAATAGCGCGTCCCGGCATCTCGTCGCTAGATGGCCTCAAGCAGTCGCCTATATTGCATACTCCTAAGTACTAGACTCGTTTATATTCTTCCTTAAAGCGATGTTATTCACTTTTAATCGTTATTTTGTCAGCGGCTTATAGACATCATGGCAGCTTCGGCAGGTTTGCGCTATTTGGCGAGCCGCGGCCGCTGCTGCTTCGAAATTATTATCCGACACCAACCTTACAGCCGCCGCCAGAGCGTCCTGACCCTGGCGTGAAATCGTTACGGCGTCCTCAGCGCCGCCTTTTTTTGCGAAATAGTCTTCCGTATATTTAAACCCATCTTGGAGCACGGCGGCGTCTTGGAGCGCGCTTTCTGCGTTGCCCGCAGTTATGTCTGGTTCGAAATATTTTATTGTTTTATCGAGGTCGCGCATCAAATCATCATCGTAATCATGAAGATCGAGCGTTCGATGTTCAGCGTAAAGCGGGCCGGTCATAAGGACAGCGGAGACAAAAGCGACCAAAACGGATCCGCGCATTCTACTTAGTTCCATCAAGCTTTGAGCATCACGCAATTCAAAATTGCAACGCCCGAAAGGCTGCTTCCGAGCGCGCAAATTTTGTGAATCTGAGAGTTATGTTACGCAAGCAGTTCCTTGATCACCTCGCCATAGACAACTGTTGGGCGCTCGGATCTACCCGCCCGCAAATAGATTGTTTTCAAGTGATCGAGCCCAAGAAGCTGCAAAACGGTGGCGTGAAGGTCGTATGTGTCTACCTTCCTGCCGACGGATTGCAGCCCGATCTCGTCCGTTTCGCCAAACGTCGTTCCTCCCTTGACCCCGCCGCCCGCAAGCCATTGCGTATAGCCCCAAGGATTGTGGTCGCGCCCATTGCCACTCTGTCCATAAGACGTGCGGCCGAATTCCGACG
>CAWESJ010000108.1:0-18125 GCA_963811015.1 uncultured Alphaproteobacteria bacterium
GGACTATCGCGGCGCGATCGCCGGCATGAAAGACGTTGAGGTCGCCTATCTTTCGGCCGCCGATATTGTCGCGCAGCTCGCCGCCGGCGCCGCCCATATGGGCGTGACCGGCGAGGACCTCATCCGCGAAACCATCCCCGACGCCGAAGCGAAAATGGCGCTTTTGGCGCCGCTCGGCTTCGGCGCCGCGAATGTCGTGGTCGCCGCGCCGCGCGCCTGGATCGACGTCAAGACCATGGCCGATCTCGAGGATGTCGCGGCGGCTTTTTGGGCGCGGCGCGGCCAGCGGATGCGCGTCGCGACCAAATATGTCAATCTGACGCGGCGCTTCTTCGCCGAGCGGCATGTCGCTGATTACCGCATCGTCGAGAGTTCCGGCGCGACCGAGGGCGCCCCGGCGGCGGGCCAGGCCGAGCTCATCGTCGACATCACGACGACAGGCGCGACTCTGCTCGCCAATGCGCTGAAGACGCTCGACGACGGCGTCATCCTGCGGTCTCAGGCCAATCTCGTCGCCTCCCTCAACGCCGCCTGGACGCCGCGCGCCCGCGAAAGCGCCCGCGTCATTCTCTCGCGGATCGCGGCCGAGGAGGAAGCCCGCGTCACGCGCGAGGTCTCGACCGTTCTCGCGGGCTTTGGCGATCGCGCGCTTGCGGAAGCCGAAGCGCTGTTTTCGGCGCGCCTGCGCCGGCACGCGAGCGACGGGCTGCTGACGCTCAATTGCCCGAAGGATAGGGTCGCGCCGCTCGCCGATTGGCTGATCGCCCAAGGCGGCGACCATGTCACGGTCGCGACGCTCGACTATGTTTTTCGGCCGCCAACCCGCTTTACGAGAAGCTGATTGGGCGGCTGTCCCGGCCGCCGCCTCTCAACTGACCGCGAAGCTTTGCGAAGGCGATCGCCTTTTTGCCTCAGGAGTAACAATGACCGCTCTTATGGTAGTCGAACTTTCCGACGACAAAAGGCTGTTTTTCGGCGGCCGCGGGCCGGACGGCGCGCTGTCGGAAATCTGGGTCACCGACGAAATCGCAAAAGGGACGCGGGAAAATTTCAAGGCCGCGCTCAATTCGCTCTCCGAGCTTGTCAAGACGCTCGACGAATCGGTCGCGGCGATCGCCCGGCGCCCCGAGAAGATCGAGATCGAGTTCGGCGCGTCGCTCGGCAGCGACTGCAACCTGTGGATCGCGCCGGGCAATTCCAAAGCCGAGTTCAAGGTTAAGCTGTCTTGGAGCAAGGGCGGATAGCAAGCGGCTTGCGCAAGCCGCCGTCGATCGGCAAGGCGGCGAAGGCGCGGTCCAAGAACGCGGTCCAAGAACGCGGTCCAAGACCGCGGGGTCATGGGCGAGGGCGACCGTGCGGGCGTCCTGCTGACGCGTTAAACGGATCCGGCGGCGCGGGGGGGATGGCCGGCGCGGCGGGGAAGCCCGGCGGCGTGAAGACCGGGGCCGGCGGCGCGCCTTGCGCGGGCTCGCCCCCTCGCGCAGGAAGCGCCAAAGTGATTTGACGCGCGTTTTTCCCCAGCTTCGTCGTTCTATCGTCGATCGTCTCCAGCACCCATCCGGATTCCGCTTCGCCGATATGGCGCCGGACGACGGAGTTCGACTCCTGGCTCATAAAAATCGCAAGGCTTCGGTCGGCGTCGACGACGGTTCCAAGCAGCGTGAATGGGGGGGCCTCCTCGGCTGCGGCTTCGGGGACGGGCTCCGCCGCGGGCGCTTGGGGCGGCGGCGGCGCCGACGGCGCGGCGGGTCGCCTGGCGCGCGAGAAGAGCGGACGCTCGCGCGTCGCGGCCAATGAGGACAGCGGAATTTCCCACAGCGGATTGCCGCGCGGCGGCGCCTCCTGCCTCGCCGGAGCCCGGCCGAGATCGGCTGTGGCGAGCGGGGAATTCGCCGCCGTTTGCGCAATGGCTTCGACCGCTGCGAGAGCGGCCGCCGACGCCATCAGGCAAGCCGCCGCGCGGCGGATCATTTGTCGACTTGCCATTGACCCGACACGTCAAGCCTCACGCGCATCGGGGCGCGTTCCCCGTCGCCGCTGGACTGCGGCGTCTGAATTGTGAGTTGATCGATGAAAAGAAACGGCATGCCCGCCTCGAGGTCATAGAGCAATTGCTGCAGCGAGGCTTGGGCGATTTCACAATTCGCCGTGAGGCTGACATAGCCCTGGTCGGCCAGCGCGCCCTGCAAGTCGATTTGCGACGACAGGACATTGCCGCCGGCGTCGCGGACCGCGGCGACGATGCGTTGCTGGAGGGCTGCGCCGGCCACGGTCACCGTTGGACCTGAGAGGAAGGGCGAACCGGTCGCGGCATGGCCCGAAGCCGCGCCAAGCTCAGCCGCTTGCTTGCCGTGGCCTTCGAGCTTGGCGAGCAATTCGGAGGCGCTCGAATAGGCCGCGTAATCGTCGGCGAGGCTGGCCAGCGCCAGCCAGACGGCCAGGACGCATCCGGCGACGGCGGCCGCATAGCCGGCGAGCGCAAGGGCGTGGGCGCGGGTCAGGCCTTGCGGAAGGGATCGCGCTGAAATCATTGGCTCGTCGTGTAAACGGGTTCGATTTTGGCTTCGATCGAGAAATGCTCGCCGGAGTTGGGAAGCGATCGGGTCGTCGGCGCAAAAAAGACCGCTTTGGCGAAATGGGCGGAGTGTTCGATGAGGCCGATCAGGGACGGGGCGTCGCGCGTGAGGCCGATGATCTGCACCTTGTCGCCATGAACATGCAGCTCGCTCAGATAGGTATGGTCGGGCAGGATTTGCGACAGGGCTTCGATCACGATGACGCTTGAAGGCGTTTCGCGCTTGCGCTGCGCGAGCGCGAGCGTGGCGTCGTCCGTGGCGTCGCGCGCCGAGCGCATCGCCGCGCGGCGCTCGGAGACGCGCTGCGCGAGTTCGTCGCGGCCATCCTCAAGGCGGCCGCCGACGATCACCGCGGCGAGGATCGCGGCGGCGGCGAGCGCGCCGCCGGCGGCGAGGGGCGCGATGAGCATGCGCCGCAGCCGCCGCGCGTCAATTTCCGCTTCGACCTTTTGCTCGAACACTTTGATCGGCGCCGTATCGGCGAAAGAAGCCGACACGACGATCGAATCGACGCCGAACGCCGCGAACGCGCTTGCGAAGGGCTGTATCAGGCTGCGCCCGGTGGCCGCCACGGTGACGATCATCCGCTCGCTTTCGTCCTGTTTCGAAGGCCGCCAGCCGAATGCGGCCTCGGCCGCGCTCCAAGGCGTCAGGCGGTCGATCTGGGCGCGAACGATCCCTTCGAGAAAATCCGCGGCGCGGCGCGGCAATTCAAGCGGCCGGAACATGAATCGATGCGATTGCAGCACGAGCTCCACCCGAACCCGGCGAAGCTTCGCCGCCCAATTGGCCGAGGCCGCGGAATCGATGCGCCCGCCGATGACGCGGATCGGCTCGCTCTCCCAGCCGGAAGGCCCCAAGGCGTCCGGCGTCCCGTCGAGCCTGAAGGCGCCGTCGGGTCCTTCGATGAAGCGCAGCGAAGGCGTCGAGCGCAGCGATTCGCGGCCGATGAGGACCGCCGCTTCGACGCGATCGATCCATCGTGAAAAGGCTTCGGCAATCTTGCGGCGCCAGCTCATGTCAAATCCATCTTGGCGAGACAAACTAAAGAGGCCCATCGAAATCGTCGCGCCACGACAAGATTCGATAGGGTTCCTGCCCGCTTTCGAGCATGAGGATCACGACCTCGGCGTTGACGCGCCGGCCATCGTCGAAATCAATGCGAATCGCCGCTCGCGTCGCCTTGCGGCCTTCGATCGACACGCTTGGCCGGGCGGCCCCCAAAAGCCCGAGGACCGCTTGCGGCTTCGCCGTGCGGCGCTGCTCAAGGATCGTGGCGAGCAGGTCGGGGCTCATGTTCGGCAGAGCCGCAACGACTTCGGGCGCAGCCAGGATCACGTCTATCTCGGCGCGGCCGTTAAAGACAGTGACGAAAGGCAGAGCGCTGTCCACGAGGGATGGCGGCAGATCCAAAACAAGGCGCAGCTCGGCGATATTTTGAAACGGCCCCTGTCGCGGCGGATAGCTCAAGCCGGCCTCCCGATAGGCGTCCGCTTCCTTGTTTTGGCCCGCGACCTCGGATTTCTTCCGCCAGCCGATGACCCGATCGGCGTATTTTTCCGCTTTGTCAGGTTTGGCGCCGAGGGTCGCGAACAGGCCGGCGAGCAATTGCTTGGGCGCCGCATTGAGGTCGATCCGGGCGCCCTCCGATTGAAACTCCACCGAGACGTTGGAGTCGCCCAGGCGGAATGCGAAGCCGCCCGAAGTCGGCCGCGCATTTTCGACGACGCCAAGCTGCCGATAGGCGGTGAGCTCGACCCCCGCCGCGATCAAGGCTTCCGCCCTGAGCCGGTCGCCGCCGACATGCGCCGCCGCCGCCGTGCTTGCGACATAAAGCGCATAGACCGAGGCGAGCGTCGCAAGCGCCGCGAGAATCCAGAGCACGGCCACGATGATGAAGCCGTCCTCGTCTCGCCGCCTCGACGGCGGCGCGTTAAGGTTGCCTGCCGCCATCGGCTCTTTCAAGTTGTTGGATACATCCAAACGCGGAATTCGCGCGGACGCATTCCGCCGGGCCCGTCACGTGCAAAAGCGTCGCCGTCGAGACCGCGAGGATCTCGTCCGACGCGCCGTCGCGGAGGGTGAGGCGAACCGCCGTCGGCAGTTGCTGAGAGTCGCGCCAGGTTTCTCGCCATGTTCGGTCGCGGCCGGCGAAGGAGAAGGAGATCTTGAGCGGATCGCGTATGAGCGCGATCTCGTCGGAGAATTCGAAGGCGTCGGCGCTGGCGGTCCCGATCGGCCTGAACGGCGCCCTCGCGCGCGCCAGGCCAAGATCGTCGTCGCGGGCGGAAAACCGCACGATTTCGAGCCCTGCGTCGGCGTTGGGGCCAATCGCCGCTCGCACGAATGTGGCGGAGGTTCGCGAGCCTTCGAAGAGAACCTTGTTGGTCTGGCCGTTGGGCGTGACGAATTCGGCGGCGGCGAAATCGGCGGCGGCCCGGTCGAGCGCGAGGCCGAGAAGTTCGTTGCGTTGGACGCGGGCGAATCCCTTCTTCCAGTTTGGCAGCCATTGCGCGGTCACTGTGGCGAGAATCGTGCAAATGAAGCCGATCAGCGCGACGGCGACCAAAGCTTCTAGAAGGGTGAAGCCCTGCGCCTGCGCGGCGATGCGGCGCGCCCTGATGCGGGCCGCCGTCATTGGCCGGGCCTTTGTTGCAGGCGTATCGTGTCGATCCGAAGCGTTGACCCGGACGGCGATTGGACGGTCAGGGCGACGGACTGTGGCGTCCACGGGTTGGTTTTGGCCGCCTCGCCAATATCGTCCGGAAAGGGCTGGACTTCGATCAGCCACTGATGCCCGGCGGTTTCGCCGGAGAGGCTTCCGGGCGCAAGAGCCGCGCGGTCGGGAAGGGCGGCCTCGATCGCGCGCACCGTTTCGACGAGCGCGAGGCGCTGCTCGAGCCTCATTGGGGCTCGAATATTCGCGGCCATGAGCGAACCGATCGCGGTCAGGCACGCCGCCGTGACGGCGAGGGCGACGAGCGCCTCGATGATGGTGAAGCCGGAACGCGCCGCGCGCCGGCCGAACCCGCCTGGCCGGCGCTCAAAAGGCCGTGGTCGGGACAATTTCGACGCCTCCTGTCAGCCAGGCGACGCGAACCTCGAAGGCCGCGCCGAGCCGCGACAGCGAGAGCGCGCCGCCGCAGGACATCCCTGAGGGAAAGAACTGGATCGTCGTCCCCGCCGCCTCGCGGCCGCATCGCGCCGCGAGCATCGCATTGAAGGCGATGTCGTCGGGCACCCGCACAATGCCGTTGTCCGCGCCGGAGCGGATCGTCTTCGTCGCCGCGCTGAACACTGTTGCGACTTCGGCGCCGCGCCTGATCGCGGCGGCGCGATCGGCCTTGAGCAAAGCGGCGGTCTCGAGTGCATAAGCTTCCAACCTCGCGCGCGAGGTATGGTGCGGAAAGGCGGGCATCGCGATCGCGGCGAGCATCGCAACGACCGCGAGGACGCACACGGTCTCAATCAGGGTCGAACCGCCTTGCGCGCAGCGCCGCCTCATTATTTGTCCCAGCTCTTGATCGCGACGGCCGTTCCGGTTCCGCCTTCCTGGCCGGTTGAGCCATTCGAGACGATGTCATAGGGACCGTGCTGTCCGGGCGAGCGGTAAATGTAGGGACGCCCCCACGGATCATTCGGAACCGAGTTGTTTTTTAGATAGGGACCGTTCCATCCGGCCGCGCCGGCGGGGCGTTGCACCAGCGCGGAGAGGCCTTCGGAGGTCGAAGGGTAGCGTCCGGCGTCGAGATAAAAAAGGTCAAGCGAGCTTGCGAAACTCTGGATCTGGATGGTCGCCGCCTTGACCTTGGAGTTGCTGAGGTAATTAAGGACTCGCGGTCCTACGAGGCCCATGATGAGGCCGATGATCGTGATCACGACCAGCATTTCGATCAGCGTGAATCCGTCTTCCGCTCCAAGCAAGGAGGTCCGCCTCGAACCCATGGGCGAAATCCGGGCCGATTTCCTCAAATTCGCTATGTTCATCAGGACTCGCTCCGCTTTTATCCGACGACCTGGGTCACCGACATGAGCGCGGTCATGACCGAAACGATCAGGCCGCCGACAATGATGCTGATTCCAATAATCGCGACCGGTCCGATGACGCCGACCAGCCGATCAAGGCTTCGCTGCAGCTTGGCTTCGTAGAATTCGGCGATTCGCTGCGCGAGCATCGGCAATTGGCCGGATTCCTCGCCAAGCCGCAGCGTGCGAACCGCCATGGCCGGAACCGCCTTTGTCTCCGCGAGCGCGTCCGAAAGCCTGCCGCCATGGCGGACCAGATCGCCGGTCTTGCTCCAGGCGGGAGAGCGTCCCGTCGCCGCCATCATGTCGGCGAGGATCCGCAGGGTCGTCGTGAGAGCGACCCCGCTGCCGAGCAGGACGCCAAGATTGCGGCAAAAGATGGAGGTGCGATGAAAGCTCATGACTTTGCCGACAAGAGGCAGGCGCGCGACGGCCTCGATGATCGCGCCGCGCACGGCCGGCCGGCGCAGGACATACCAGCCGCCGCCGATGACGACCGCGAGCGCCGCCGCAAGCGTTTGGGTATGGGCGCGAAGGAGGTCGGAAAGGGCGAGGAAGCCCAGGAGGATCGGATCAAGCTTGGCGTTGAAGTCGCGCAGCACAGCCGAAAATTGAGGCAGCACGAAACTGAGGAAGAAGATGAGAACCGCGCTCGCGGCGAGGAGAACGAAGGCCGGATAGCGCAAGGCGTCGGCGAATTTCCGCTGCAGCGCCTCGGCGCGGACGCGCTCCACTGCGAGCACTTCGAGGATATGGGCCAAGGTGCTCGACGCCTCTCCGACGCGCACCAGCGCGATATACATGGGCGAAAAGAGAGTTGGATGGTGGGCCAGCGCGTCGGCGAAGCTTTCCCCGGCGAGAATGGCGGCGGCGATCTTGGCGATCGTCGGGCGCAGCCGCCCGATGTCGGAATTGTCGGAAAACAATTCCAGCGCGTCATTGATCCGGGCGCCGGTCTTCAACAGGAGGGCGAGGTCGCTGGTGAAGAAGGTCACGTCTTCGGGCCGCGGCGAGGAGAAAAAATCAAAGCTCCAGCCGCGGCCGGCCCTGCCGCCGGCCTCGTCGCTAACCGTTTCGATCGGGATGAGGCCGAGATATTCGATCCGATGGGCGACTTCCGCCGCGGTCGGCGCGGAAAGCGAGCCGCTCACCATTTCGCCGCTTTGGGTCAGAGCGCGATAGCGGAAGCTCGCCATGGGGGTCAGCGCACGGTGGTGACGCGCAGAACCTCGGACGCCGAGGTTAGGCCGGCGCGGCATTTGGCGACCGCGTCTTCGATCATGGTCGTCATGCCGAAGCGCCGGGCGGTCGAGTTCGATCTTATGCGTGTCGGCGCCCGCTCCCACGAGGGCGCGCACCTCCTCATTGAGCTCGAGCAGCTCGAATACGCCGATTTCGGCCCCGATAGCCGACGCCGCCGCAACGTTCGCAGCCGACGGGCTCGTATATCTCGTCCCCATCCGCGAGGCCGATCGCGCCATAGCGCGGATCCTCGGCGAGGTCGGCCGAGGTCAAGGCGCGTTTTCTTTTGCAACGGTCGCAAAGAATGCGGACGAGGCGCTGCGCGATCACCGCCCGCAGGGTCGATTTGAGCAGGAAGCCCTCGACGCCGAGATCGAGCAGGCGAGGGACGGCCGCGGCGGCGGTTTCGGTGTGGAGGGTCGTGAGCACGAGATGTCCGGTCAAGGCCGCATGGATCGCAATGCCCGCCGTCTCGGCGTCGCGCACTTCGCCGACCATGATGACGTCGGGATCTTGCCTGAGGAAGGATCGCATGGCGGCGGCGAAAGTGAGGCCGATCGAGGGCTTCACTTGCGACTGGTTCACGCCTTGAATTTCATATTCGACCGGATCCTCGATCGTGAGAATCTTGCGCGACGGTTCGTTGAGGAGCGAGAGCAGCGTCGCGAGCGTTGTCGTCTTGCCGCTTCCGGTCGGACCCGTCACGATGATCAAGCCGTGCGGAAGCGCGAGCAGGCGGGTGACGATTTTGTCATCCGCGCTCGAGAAGCCGAGCTTGGCGACCTCGAGCAGGCCGCGGTCGCGCGGCAGCAGGCGGATGACGGCGGCCTCGCCGTGCTGCGTCGGCATGGTCGCGACGCGAATATCGACTTCCGACCGGGCGATTTTCTGCCGCGCGGCGCCGTCTTGAGGCAGCCGCCGCTCGGCGATATTGAGGCCGGCGAGGATCTTGATCCGCGAGATCAGGGCCTGCGGCAAGGCGTCGGTCGGCGCGGCCGTCGCCCGCAGCAGGCCGTCCACCCGCATGCGCACGGCGAGCCCGGTCCTGTAGGGCTCGATATGTATGTCGCTGGCGCGGAGCTCGATCGCCTTTTCGAGCAAGTCATTGACCGCGCGCACCACCGGAGCGCCGCTGGCGAGGTCGCGCAGGCTCTCGATGTCGTCGTCGGAGCGGGCGATGTCGGCGGCCGCGTCTTGCGCTTGGGCCTCCTCGCCGCCGAGCCGCTCGCCGAGGACCGTCGCAATGTCCTCGAATGAGGCGATCTCGACGCCGACCGGCCCGCCGAGGACGATTTCGGCCGCATGAACGGCCGCGGAATCGCTCGGGTCCGCCACCGCGACCTTGAACTGTCCGGTCGGCGTCGCAAATGGAAAGATTGCAGTTTCGCGCAGGAACCGCGGCGCGAACCGCTCGGTCAAAGCTGGCGCGGCGACGAGTTGGGGCAGGTTCATGCGCTTCAGGCCATAAAATTGCGCGACTTCATCGGCAAAGCCATTAGCAGAAAGATCCGTCGACTCCCATAGTTTACGTAACGTGCGTTCCGAGTTTATCGTCGTCGAAGATATTGAATTAATTGTCGCATCAGAAAGCAAATAGTTTTTTTCGAGCAAATGCCTGGCGAAGTCTTCGACAACAGTCTTGGTCATTGCCCAGCTCTATGGCGGATAAAAAAAAGCTTTGAACTCACTCCAGGTAGGGCGGATATGTGGCGATTTAATGTCAATAGAGCGCCTCTGGTTTTTAACTTGACCAACGCGGCGAAGTTGGTCAGGTTACAGTCGAAAATTGGGTTCGACGGTATTCGCGGCGCGCATATCGGCGTGAATGGGTTTTGTCTTTAAGATCGGCTTGTGTTCACTAGGTTGTCTTGTTGTTCAGCGTCCGGTCCCCAGAGTTGCCTCGTCCTCTCGCCGCCTTGTCCGCGGCGCTTATTTTGTTCGCCTGCGGGTTGTTGGCCGGGTGCGGTTCCTCGTCGCTCACCCTGGGAGGGGCGGGCAATGATCCGCCCGACGCCCTGGATCGGGTTCGCGCCATCGACCTGCAGCCGCGGTCCCCGCGCGCGACCGAATTGGTCAGCACAGGCACGGCGGGCGGCGATCGGCCCATGGTGTATTACGGGAGCGGCGGCGCGCAAGGGCCGCGGCAGGCGAGTTTGGGCGGCGGCGGGCCCGGCGGCGAGGGCGTCGAGCTTAATTTCGAGAACACCCCGGTGACGACGGTCGCCAAGGTCATCCTCGGCGACATATTGGGCCTTGGCTACACTGTCGATCCGCGCGTCCAAGGCGCGATCAGCCTCTCCTCGGGACGTCCGATCCCCAAGTCGCGCTTGCTGTTCGTGCTGGAGAGCGCCTTGCGCACCGGCAATGCGGCTTTGGTGCATGATGTGGGCGGCTATCACATCCTCCCTGCCGAAGAGGCTCTTGGCGGCGGAAGCGTCGATCGGGCGGACCGCGAGCGACGCCTCGAACCGGGCTATGGGCTCACGGTCGTTCCGCTTCAGCACGTCTCGGCGCCGACCATCATGAAACTCCTGGAAGGCTTTGCGACCAAGCCCGGATCCGTCCGCGCGGATGCTGGGAACAATTTGCTTCTCGTTGTCGGCAATGGCGTCGAGCGCACCACGGCGGTCGATACGATACTCAGCTTCGACGTGGACTGGATGCGCGGCCAGTCCGTCGGCGTTTTTCCGGTTCGCAACACCACGCCGGAGCCCTTGATCGGCGAGTTGGAGAAGATTTTGGATTCGGGCGAGGCCGGCATGAGCCAGAATTTGGTCAAGCTCCAGGCCATCGCCCGCTTGAACGCGATTTTGGTGGTGGCGCGCAAGCCTGAATTGCTGCAGGCCGCTGGAACCTGGATTGGCCGCCTCGACGGTTCGGCGACGGCCAGCACAGGCGTCAAGGTCTACCGCGTCCGCTACGGCGACGCGCGCCAGATCGCAAAGCTGCTCAGCGACCTGTTCATTGGCGGCGGCGGCGGCGGGGGGCTCGAATCCGCGGCAAATCAAATCGCGCCTGGCGCCGGCGCCTCGTCCTTGTCGGCGGCGGAACGACTGACCGGAGGCCCGCCGGCCGCGGCGACGGCTACAGCGTCGGTTCAATCGCAAAACCCGTTCGGAACCTTGCGGGCGTCGCCCGATGGGCAGGAGAACGGCGGCGCGTCGGCGGCGCTCTCCAACGCGCCGGTCGCCGGGCGAGGCGGCGCGGGAGGCTTCGGCGGCGGGGGCGGCGCTGGCGGAGGCTCTTCGCTCCTGCCGGGAGTCCGAATAATGGCCGACGCCGTCAACAATACGGTCGTCGTCTACGCCAATCAGGAGAATTACCGGATCATCGAAAGGGCGCTCAATCAGCTCGATCGACCGCGGATGCAGGTCGCAATCGACCTCACGATCGCCGAGGTCACGCTCAACGACCAGCTCGCTTTCGGCGTTCAGTTTTTCTTGGGCCACACGCTGGGCGCCCTCAACTCCACCACCGGAACGAGCACGACCACCGCCGCCGGACCAGTCTCGGCCTTCAACACGTCGGGAAGTTCGCTGCCGCTGTCGACGACTCAGCCGGGCTTCAATCTCCTGCTCGGCTCGCAATATACGCCGAACGTCATCATCAACGCCCTGCATAATTACACGACCACTAAGATCCTCTCCAATCCCTCCCTCGTCGTGATCGACAATCAGGCCGCAACCCTCACGGTCGGCGATCAGGTGCCTGTGTCGACGGGATCGGCGACAGTGTTGACGACACAAAATACGGTCGTCAACACTGTCGACTACAAGAATACGGGCATAATTTTGCGCGTTCTGCCGCACATCAACTCGAACGGCAACGTCTTGCTCGAAATAGAGCAGGAAATCAGCGAGTGCCGGAATTGTAACATTGCGAATAACCCAAATAACCCGAATCTCACGCCGACGATTGCGGAGCGCAAAGTCAAGAGTTCGATCCTGGTCGCCGACAGCCAGACGGTGCTGCTCGCAGGACTGATCCAGGATATCCAGAATGGCGAGCGCGACGGTCTTCCCGGCCTGGATCAAATACCGGTTATCGGAAACGCTTTCGTCAACAACGCCACGCATCAAAAGCAGCGCACGGAGCTCATCATCTTCATCCGCCCGCAGATCATCCGCGACGGCGTCGACGCCTCCTTCATCGCGGAAGAGCTGCGCTCGAAGATGAAGGGCGATAAAGTCAGCTCGACCCATCCGCCGGGCGCGGTGTCGCCGAACGGCTGGACGCTGCCGCAATGATCAAGCGCGGCCGCGCGAAATTCGGCCTGGGGCTCGCCCAGTTGGCCCGCGTTCAGCCGGGCCTCGTCGAGGCCGGAGCGGCCCCGACCATGGGCGCGGTTTTGGCGCCGCGGGACCCCCTCAAATGGGCGGCCATCGCCTTAGCCGCCTTCGCCATGGCGGCCTTGAGCCTCATCGCCGCGCCGCGCGGTTCCGGGCTTTTCGGCTGCGCCCTGGCGCTTCTGATGATCGCGATCGCGGTCGTCGACGCGCGCCGCTTCATCATTCCAGATCGCCTGTCCCTCGCCGCGTTTCTGCTCGCTTTGGCCTATGCGGCGAGCCGAAGCGAGGAGCCCGCCTATGCGGGCGTCGCCATCGCGGCGTCGCGAGGCGCCGTCTTGAGCCTCGCCTTCCTCGGCCTTCGCGAACTCTATCGCCTGCTGCGCGGGCGCCAGGGCATAGGCCTTGGCGACGTGAAGCTCGCCGCCGTCGCGGGCGCATGGCTCGAATGGCCCATCGTTCCTGCGGCGATAGAAATCGCAGCGCTCGCTGGGCTCGCCGCCTATGCGGTCAAACGCCTTCTCGCCGGTCGCCCGCTGCGCGCAAAAGCGCGGCTGCCTTTCGGGCTTTTCTTCGCGCCGGCGATCTGGCTGTGTTGGCTGTTCGAAGCGCGCTTCGGCGCGTTTTGACCAAATGGTCTCGCGTCCGGCCCGCGGCGCCGCGAACCGGCGATGATCCTCTTTTCCGGCTCATGAGGAAATGAAAGCCATGGCGATCCTTGCTCTCGGACAAAGCCTCGGAAGGCTGCCGCCATTCTCTTCGAGGCGGCGGGCGTGGCGCAACGCGCGCCGCGCCCTGGTTGCCGCGGCCTTCCTCCTTGGCTCTTCGAGCCTCGCCGCGGCGGACGGTTTCCGCGAGGCGAGCGCCGCCTACGCCGCCCATGATTACATGCGCGCGTCGCGGATCTTTTCGGACCTCGCGGTTCGCGGCGACGCAAGGGCGCAAACATTTCTCGGCTTCATGTTCGCCAATGGCCAGGGGGTCCCGCAAAACTTTGTGGTCGCGGCGGGATGGTACCGTTGCGCCATTCGGCAAAGCTTTCCAACCGCCGAATATTTGCTCGGGCTCCAATATGACAAGGGCCAAGGCGTTCCGCAGGACTATGTCATCGCCTATGCGCTGCTCAACCTCGCCGTCGCCGGGGCTGGGAAGGAACGCCGCTACTGGGTCACGATACGCGACGCGGTTAAATCGAAATTGACCCTCGTCGAACGCCTTCAGTCGCAGCAATTGGCCTTTCTCGGGCCGCCGCAGCAACCTTGCTTGCCTATCGCCGTCGGCTATTGATTTTTGCGCCGGCGCCGGCGCGCCGCGACTGCGAGCCTTTTATATTAGGCCTTCGAATCAAAAGGATAGAGACGATCAAGCGGTGCGCCGACGCCGCCTCGCGTTTGACGGGGAAGTGGAGCATGGCTTATAGGTTGGCGCGGCGCGGCTCGGCCTATGGGCCAAGCGACGCAACGCCATGCGGGTGTAGCTCAATGGTAGAGCAGCAGCCTTCCAAGCTGAATACGAGGGTTCGATTCCCTTCACCCGCTCCAATAAATCCAATGATTTATAAAATCAGGATTCCGAATGTAGCTGGCTAATTCGGAATCGTTTTTATTTTCCGTTCTGACGACGCCAGCCGATGCGCGAAAGTCAGGATGACGGAAAGGGGACGAAGCCCGGCAGGCTTTTGACCCTTTCGATCCAGGCCTGCAGGTTTGGATATGGCGCCAGCGGCACGCCGCTTTCCTCGGCCCGCGCGGCCGACGCGAACACGGCGATGTCGCCGATCGTCGGGCGATCAAGCTCGAGCCAATTGCGGCCATGGAGATGCGCGTCGATGATTTTGAGGACGGCGCCGACGCGCTCCTGAAGTTTCGGCAATTCAGTCTGGTCTTGCGCGATTTTCGCGCGGCGGGCGGCCCCGACGCTCGCCAATTCCTGCCCCGCCGTCGCAAGCCATTGGCTGACAAGGCCTTGCGAGGCGGGGTCGGCGGGCCACCAGCCGCGGACGGGGTCATATTTGCCGCCGATATAGATCAAGATCGCCACGGAGTCGCGCAGGCGCAGGCCGCCGTCCTCGAAGACCGGAACTTGGCCGAACGCGTTGATTTTCAGGTATTTGGCGCCTTTTTGCTCAGCCTTCAGCAAGTTGACGCTTTGCTTTGCGTAGTCCACGGCGAGAAGGCTCAAGAGCAGGCGAACCTTGTAGGCGTTTCCAGACAGGTCGAAGTCATAGAGCGTGGGCTTGCTTCCCTTGCTCGCTTTTTCGCTGCGGAAAGCGGAGCCGATGCGCGGCCAAATGGTCTTTATGATCGACAAGCGTGCGCTCCTGTTTTGGTCCAGGCGACGCGTGCGCCGGACGGCGCCGCCGCGCCTGAGGAATTTCGCGTTGGCGAATCATACGCGACGCGGCCGTCACTTGCATGACAAAGCTATGTTATCGGCGCGGCGCGCGGCCTCGGGCCTCAGGCCGCGGCTATGTCCATGCCGCCGGTGGCGAGAAATTTCTCGAGCCAATGGATGTCGTAAAGGCCGTTTTGAACGTCGGCGTTCCGAACCAGCGTCTGGAACAAGGGAATTGTCGTGTCGATGCCGTCGATGATGAATTCGTCGAGCGAGCGGCGCAGCCGCATCAGGGCTTCGTTGCGGTTGCGCCCATGCACGATCAGCTTGCCGACAAGCGAATCATAGGTTGGCGGAATCGTATATCCCGCATAGACGGCGCTATCGACGCGAACGCCGAGGCCGCCCGGCGGATGATAATAGGTGATCGATGCCCGGCGAGGGCCTGAATGTCGCGGCATGTTCGGCATTGATGCGGCATTCGATCGCATGGCCGTGAAAAACGACCTCGTCCTGCGTCAGGGACAAGGGCGAACCGGCGGCGATCTTGATCTGCTCGTTGACGAGATCGACGCCGGTGATCATTTCGGTCACGGGATGCTCGACCTGAATGCTCGTGTTCATCTCGATGAAGTAGAACTCGCCATCCTCATAGAGAAATTCGATCGTGCCGGCGCCTTCATAGCAGAGCTTGCGCATCGCGACGGCGCAGATTTCGCCGATGTTTTGGCGTTGCGCCGCGTTCAGCGCGGGGGACGGGCTTTCCTCCCAGACTTTCTGATGCCGGCGCTGCAAGGAGCATTCGCGCTCGCCGAGATGAATGGCCTTGCCGCGTCCGTCGCCGAGAATCTGGATCTCGATATGGCGCGGCTTTTCGAGGAATTTCTCGAGATAGACGGCGTCGTCGCCGAAGGCGGCCTTGGCTTCGAGCCGCGCGGTGGCGAGGGCGACCGGGAGCTCTGCGGCCGAGCGGGCGACCTTCATGCCGCGTCCGCCGCCGCCGGCCGCCGCCTTGACCAGGACCGGATATCCGAGCTCCTTGGCGATGGCCAGCCGCCTCGTGGTCGCCGGTGATCGCGCCGGCGGAGCCCGGCACGCAGGGGATGCCGAGGCCTTGGCGGTCCGTTTGGCTTCGATCTTGTCGCCCATCATGCGGATGTGCTCGGCCTCGGGACCGACGAAGACAATGTGATGGTCGGCGAGGATTTCGGCGAAGCGCGCGTTCTCGGCGAGAAATCCATAGCCTGGATGCAGCGCTTCGGCGCCGGTGATTTCGCAGGCGGCGAGAAGGGCCGGGATGTTCAGGTAGGAGTTCGCGCGCGGGCGGCGGCCCGACGCAGACGGATTCGTCGGCGAGCTTCACATGCATCGCGTCGGAGTCGGCGGTCGAATGAACCGCCACCGTCGAAATGCCGAGCTCCTTGGCGGCGCGCAGAATCCGCAGGGCGATTTCGCCGCGATTGGCGATGAGTAGTTTGTCGAACATGTCGCTTGCCGAAAACGCGGCCCTTATTCGATCACGAGAAGCGGCTGGCCATATTCGACGGGCTGGCCGTCCTCGACCAAAATGCCCGTCACCGTCCCGGCGCGCGGCGCGACGATTTCGTTGAATGTTTTCATGGCTTCAACCAGAAGCAGCTTGTCGCCGACCTTGACGCGCGAGCCAATGTCGACAAAGGGCGGGGCGTCCGGCGCCGAGCGCAGATAGGCGGTCCCGACCATGGGAGATTTGACCGCTCCCGGAGCCTCGGCTTTCGCCGCGGCGGGCCCCGGCTGAGCCGCACTGGCCGGCGCGAGCGGAGGCGGTGCTGGATGATTCGCCGGCGACGAAATCTGCCGCCCGATGCGGATCTTGAGATCTCCCTGGGCGACCTCGATCTCGGAAAGCCCCAGGCGCGTGACGATTTTCGCCAGCGCCTCGACAAGCTCCGTGTCGATCGCGCCGCTATTGTTGTTCCCGGCGGGCTTCGGCCCCGGATATTTCATTTTCTTCAACTTTCGCTGGGTCCCGCGCCGGCGAGAAGGGCTTCGAGCGCGAGATCATAGGACAATGCGCCGAAACCTTGGATCACGCCTTGCGCGACAGGAGAGACATAGGAATGGTGGCGAAAGCGTTCCCTTGCGTGAACGTTCGAAAGATGAACCTCGATGACTTTGGTTTTCGCGCCTTTGATGGCGTCTTGTAGCGCGATCGACGTATGCGTGTAGGCTCCTGCGTTGAGAATGACAGGCTCGCCGGCGAGGCCCGCCTCCTGCAGCCAGGTCACGAGGTCGCCTTCATGGTTGGACTGGCGAAAATGCAAAGCGATCCCGCGCCGTTTGCAGACGGCGCCGAGGCGCGCTTCGATCGCAGCCAAGGTTGCATCGCCATAAATCTCAGGCTCCCTCGCGCCGAGGAGATTGAGATTTGGCCCGTTGAGGATATGAATTGCGTTCATCTCGGCGCCACGGCGGGTCGGAGCGATCGGCTTCCATAGCTGGGATCAATTTGAAATGAAAGCCTCCGAACGAAGCGCGGGGCGAAACGCCAAGGGAATTGGCGCAAGGCCGCGGATTTCTTTTCGCTTCAACCTTTGGGCCTCGGTCGTTCGCGCGCATGTCCAAAGCTGCGTCGGATGTTGAAAAAAGGCCTGATTGCGTTATTGTTTCGCTTTACAATGTGAATTGCAATTGGGGCGCTCGCCGCGCCAAAATCAGGTGATCGCCATGGAAAGCGCTCTTTTGTTGCGTCAAGCCTCGGTCGATGAACCGGTCTACGCTGGCGGGTTGCGCGAGAACCGGCAATTCTTCGGCCGCAAGCCCTTTCTCGTCCGGCACAATCTGGCGAAGAGCGATCTCTTTCGATTGCCTCGCCTGCGGGAGGTTGGACGGGAGCTTCTCGCGCGTGAGAGATCCGGGCGCGCCAAGGAGGCGGCGGTTCTGCTGCCGGACTGGAAGGACTCCGCCGCGCATGCCCGGCTGCTGTCGCGGGAAGATCAATTCGAAAAGGCGATGGACGAGCTTGAAGCCGGCACTATGGCGTCGGGCTGCAAGCTGACGGCGCTCAGCGAGGTCGACCCCGCCTATGACGCGGTGCTGCGCCGCGCGATCGCGCAGCTCGCCGCGGAGCTCGGCGTTCCTTTCGAGGATATCACCTGGTCGATGATCACCGTCTTCATCACCGCGCCGAATTTGCCGACTCCCTTCCACAGCGATTGGGAGCAGAATTTCCTGCTTCAGGTTCAAGGCGAGAAGGAGGTGCGGCTCTATGATCGCGACGACCTCGAGGTTTTTCCGCAGACCGCCTTCGAAGAGCTTTGCAAGGGAAATCCCATTCCCGCCCCCTATCGGGAGGAATTCACGGATCGCGGAACCCTGTTTCGTCTCGAGCCCGGCGTCGGGGTGCACCACCCGGTCAATGCGCCGCATTTGGTGGTCAATGGCGATGCGGTGTCCGTCAGCGTCACGACCGTGTTTTGCACGCGCGAGCTCGACGATATTTCGCGCGTTCATCAGGCCAATCTGTTTTTGCGGGCGCTTGGCTTGCAGCCGAGCTTCCCGGATCTGTCGACAAGCCGAGACAGGATCAAAGCCGGCTTGTTCCGCTGGATCTCCGGGCCGCGGGATTGCGAAAAAGCCTTGTCGCGCGGCTATCGTCGGCTGACCTATCCGGCGCGGGCGG
>CAWESJ010000109.1:0-7237 GCA_963811015.1 uncultured Alphaproteobacteria bacterium
ACCCTCCGCGCAACCGCGCGCGAAACGCTCGCCCTGATCCTCTCCTGCCGCGCTGGATATAATACAAGCGGCCTCGCGGCGCGGTTCGCCGGCGACGCCATCGGCGCCGACGCCCATCTCCCCAATATGGCGAAGGAGGAAATCCTTTCGTGCCTCTCCAAAGCCGGGATTGAACGCGCCGCCGCCTCCCTTGGCGTCCCGCCCAAGCCCCGCGCGAAGGACACGCGCGCCGCTCTGATCGAACAGGTCGGCGAAGGCACATTCGTCCTTCCCGAGGCCAGCTTCGCCCCGAAACAGGACGAGCTCAGCGCCCATCAGGCTCCCGTCGCTTCTTACGACGGTGACGAAAGCGACGAGGGAGACACGGTCGCCGTGCCCGAAGAAAACGGTCGCTTCGAGAACCAAGAGATCGAGGTCGACGCCGACGATCGCCAGGACGTCGAAGACGACAAGGTCGGTGAGCAAGAGTACGGCGAGGAAAAAACAGGCCGCGGCCTCGACGATGAGGCCTACGCCTAACCTACAGTGCGTCGCGGCGTCCGCTCTACGTCCCGGCCCCGCATGAGGGAAACCACTCGCCATCAACAGCGCCTCCTGCTCGCGAGCGGAGGCGCATCACCTCAGAGGAGATTTACATGATCGATATTCAGAAAATCGCCGCGGGGTTCGCCGCGGATGTCGCGCGCGCGGCCAGTATCCAGTCCGAGACGATCGAACCCATCCTTCGCGACGCCTTCCGGCGCGGCCTCCAACTAGGCCTCACCCTGCGAAAATCCGCCGATCTTGGCGTCTATCCCAAGACCCAGCCCAGCGAAGAGGAGCGCCGGTCGTGGACGATGGTGCACTGACCAAGGCCATCGCCCTTCGCAAAGACGAGGCCCAACAGATCCAAACAGAAATCGACCTCGTCTGCGAAAACGCCGCAAGCCGCCATGCCGCGACCCGCGCTGCCGCCGCCGATCGATCCGCATGGAGCGCCGCCGCCTGGAACCGCTACGTCGCGGCGGCCGTCCAAATGGAGCGTCGTTATGGCGCTCGATTGCGCCGACTTTATCAAGACATCCAAACGCTCGAACGCCTCGCCGCTCTCCCGCATACCGATCGAGCCTCGTGACCCAAACGCACGGAGCCCCCAAATGCCCAAATATCGCATCCTTTTAGTCGAGGAACTCGTCCTCAGCGATTCCGGCGAGTTTCAGGTCGAGGCGCCGCAACCCAGAGGTCGCCGCGGCGATCCTGATCAAAGCCCATGAAGACGCCCGCGACGCAAACACCAACACCGTCGCACTACCCGACGGCCAAGAACATGAGATCGAACCGGAAAACGTCGTCCGCGGCCGGGTCTTCTGCATTCTCGTCAATGAAAAGGGCGAGGACGGCGACGAGATCACACCTGACTTCGAGGCTCCCCCACAAAACGCCGCCCCTCAAGCCAGGGAGGAGCAGCCGTCATGATGCGCCAATATTACGCCGCTCGACGACAAGGAGGCGACAATCCTCTCGGCGTCGGCGTCATTTCTTTGGGGAGCATCTATTATCTCCAAGACGACGACTATTGGCGCGACCGCTTCAGAGGCCGCCCAATCTGCCGGGTTCCTTGGATCGTCGAAGGATTCCTGAATGGCGTCGTCGCCGCCGCACGCAGAAACGACCGCACCGGCCTTTGGGAAGACCGCTATGTCAGCGGCCGATCAGACATGGCTATCGTCCGATCGCTCCGCGATGGGCGGAGGCGCCAAATAGCCGTCCACATCCTGATCCTCCACGACGATCAAGGGCTTTGCTGCGAGCCGAGTTCAATACCCGAGCCTGCCCAAGCTCAAGGCACGCGCCATGCCAAATCCACCAATTGAACGAATGCGTTCGCGAAAAGCTCAATCTTCCAAAAGCCAAACAAAAGCGCTGACGCGCCGACGCCCTTTGTCACCCCCACGAGCTGCCGCGACCTGATGGTCAAACTCGGAGCGCTCGTCGTATTGACGCTCGGCGCGCTCACGGCAATCTTGAAATTAATTCACGCGTGACCGTCACCCCGAACACTTGCCTGAAGCGCGCAATCAACGCGCTCACGATCACCGCCACCGTGGTTGAGGAAAGCCGGTCGATCCGCCTTTCCATATGTAAAAACGAGGCTGGCCATAATTGCGTCGGCAATTAGAGCGTCATTTTCCGTGCGCTTTATTTCATCTCTTCCTCATTTTCCAGTCCGCCAAGGCTAAACGGCGCGGCCGGAGGTCGGGGAACTGTCCTTTGATCTGCCGCGCCCTACAAGGCTTCCTCGCTGGCATTGCGACAGACAACGTCATCGCCCGGTCTCGAATTTTGCTTTCCACGTCCAATTTCCCCCTGTCCTCCACTTCTTAAGCCATCAAAAATGATACTTCGGCCCCGCGACACTTTAATTTCCGAGATCAACACCAAGTTTCCAATGAACCAATGAATAGGGGAGGCAACCACCTCCCCTTACTTTTCGATCTACAATCGAAAGACTATGAGATCGCAACAGATCCGATTACTTGCAGGTGACATGTCCCGGCGAACGGATACACACATCTGTTCCCTCAGGAAGAGTTACGGTTTCGCTTTTCCCCGTCGCATAGTAGCAAATAATGCTCAACGGCTTTCGTGCGTTGCGGAGATTGTGCCAGCCTTGCTCCTTCACTGTGCCGTCGGCATTGAGAGACTGGCTGTCCGGCGGCTGCGCAGCAAACGGATGAGAAACCCCCTCTGATATATCGACGTATGACACTCCTTTTTGGCAAGGTTCTAGAGCATATGCCGAATTGGCCAGCAAAAGTACGCTAAAAACGACTCCCGACTTAAGAGTGAGAAACAACATAGAATTGGCTCCCCGATTCGTAAGAATTGCTGGTAGTCCAAGGTATCGTATGCGTATACGCCGGATGCCCAGCGAATTGATCTTCAACCTGGATACCTGTGGAATCCTGCCCAAGATAAATAGCCGCGTGGCTCTGACCGTAGGTATTCGTATAGTTGCCATCGGATCCGAATGTGGCGATCACGGACCCGACAGCTATATCCGTATTCCCCTGCACCTGTTGGCCGGGGGACCAGGTCGCTGTCAGCCCGACATTCGAAGTCGCCTGCACCAAGGCGACGCATTCCCCGCTGCCGACGCTTTGCCCGACAAGACTTGAATAATTGGTCGCAAGAGTGCCGGTTCCGTTCCCGCCACCGCCATTATACCCGCCGCCGCCTCCACTTCCTCCCGTCCCACCGGTCGTCCCACCGCCGGTTCCCCCCTGCGTCGAATCACTTCCCGTCGGAAATGAGAAACTCGGCGCGCCCGTCTCCTTGAAAGTCGGAACAACCTGGAGAGGAACGCCACTTTGAGTGACAGGAGCCGGATCGGCCCAGGCTAAACCGACGAATCCCGCCGACAAAGCCAGGGACAAAAAAATCGCGCATATCCCCGACCGCTTTTTTCAGCGCGAACCCCGCACCGTACCTGCTCGCCCCGATCCCTCCAGATCCGGCCGAGCCCAAATGATATTCGCAACATGAGACCTCCTTCGTCAGAAGGCCCCAATCCTCACGAGCAAATTGCGCGAATGAAAAATGCAATCGAAATCTTTCTTGGCCGCGCCGAATTTTCAATTTACCGACCAGCCCGCAGACTCGGTCTCCGCGCGTTAAACCTGCAACTGCGCGCCATGTATTCCTTCGGGCTCCCGGCGCGGCCGGGCCGAGCGCCCGAGGCTCTTGATCGGCGGCGCACATCGTTGGCGCACTGTCGTCTCGGCCTCTGAATTGCGTGACGCGGACATGAGTCTTGGCGCCGACAACACATGCGAGCCTCAGCCCCCGGCCGAGGCCGCCTCCTCGCCGAAGAACAGAGCCTGCTCCTCGGCGTGCAAGTCGAACGGCCGCCATTCCTCGCCGCGCTTGGCCATCCCGATCGCCCGAGCCGCTCCCAGCGCTTCTTCGGATGCGAGATGAGCCTTGATCAGGAGCCGCGCGGCCTCGTTCGTCTTCGCAGTGGCGTCATCCTTCAAAGGCGAAATCCAATAGCCGCCTTCAGTTTGCGCCATAACAAGGCGCTGGGTCGCCGCCCGCGCCCTCTCCGCCGCTTGATGGGCCTGCCGGCAGGCCGCCACTGCCTGCACAACCAAGGGCCGCAGGATGGCGTCCAGCGCCAATCGGCGGCGCGGTCCCGGCTCCTCCGGCGCATTGTTTAGAATATATTCGGCCACAGCCAGGTCAGCGTCGCGCCTCGTTTCGCCCAACGGGCAACCCAGATCGAAGGCCTCGGCGACGAGTTCCACCTCGCGCAAGTCCGGCGCAATCTCACACAAGAGGTCCAAGGACGGCTCCACGCGCAGTTCGAGAGGAAACCGCACGACATTCGTCATCCCCGGCAATAGTTCGATGCGCATTGTCGTTCTCCTCGAGTTCAAGCCCTCTGCACATAGCACGCGAGGACATTCTTAACAACTCGCAAGCATTTGATTATACATATGTTTACGCGCTTTTACAGCGCTCCCGCAAAAAGTCTCGCCAGCTGCGCGTCGCCAACGCTCTCCGGCGACATCCGCGAGATCCTGCGTCAAGATTCCGACGAGTTTACGCATGGCCGGTCATTCCCATATCCGCATGCGTCCAATTCGAAGCTCGCCGCCGGCGTCCTTGGCCGCTCCGAAGGGCGTTGGCGAGGGCGAGGACTTGTCGCGACCCCGGCCCCGGCCTTCGCCCAGGGCGATCATTCTATTCCGCGGCGGCCCGAGCAACTCGATCGCTTGCGATCCGGATCACACATTGCTCAGGTCCTGCCGTATCGTGTCTCCTTGCCCGGCTTGCCCGGCGCCCGAACGGGGGCCAAGGCGAGCCTTTGGGCCAGTTCGGAGCTGGCGGCTTCGCGGCCGGCAGTCGATCGGCTGGAGCATGAGCCTCCCTCGTTCAAGCAATATTCGGCACGCGCAGGACGATTGGGTGACGCCCCCGCGATTGGCGCGTTCGAAACCCGCGCTGGCGGGAGAAACGAATGCGGCCGAACCGCGGGAAGACGCCGGCCGTCTCTCACGAGAGAGCCTTCGGACACGCAAGCCATGCCGGAGCCCCGCTTGCAGAGGGCTTCAGATGGCAGAACGGGAATGACTGAGCCGCAGCTCGGAGATCGCCGCTCTTCAGTCGTTGCGCGGCCGCCACCGTCGTTTCAAAAAGAACGAGCGCGCAAGGTCTTCCAGGCGCAGGCCGGGAATGGTCCGCTCAGGTCAGTCAGCGTGGTTTGCGCCCGTCTCTCCATGCGCAGGGGTTTCGCCAGACGGGCCCGATAGCGGTTCGCCCCCTCGGTTTGTTTGCGGTCTAAGCCCTGCCAACCGGGCCAGCAACGGCGGGCCGGCGACTATTTTCCCCTGCCGGCGCGCCCCGCAAGCGCGGCGGGGCGCCTTAGCGCCGGCATTCCTCGCGAAACAAAATTGCCGCCTCCCGCCGTCCTCCGCTCCGCTCCGGCGCACGCAGCCGCCCAAGGCGGCTGTCTCGGTGCAGTCCCGGTTTAAGGCCGGGCTTCTGTCGACCGCACCGAGGGGAACAAACCGGCATCGGGCCGGCGAAACCCTCGGCGCTCAGAGACAGGATCAAGACCATGGCTACGACCAACGCGAAGACCAACGCCGCCGCCAAGCGCTCCAAGACCGCGCGCCCCGCAATCTCCTTCGAAACCGCCAAGCTTCTTTGCCCGGACGAACAGATCGCGGCCAAAGTTTCCGCCAGCTTCGGGCTCCTCTTGCCCGAATACGAAACCATCCGAGAAGCTCATGAGCAGCTGCTCCGCAAGGCATGGCTCTCCTTCGACGAGGCTCTCAACGAGAAGGCCACCGAGATGCACTTCCAGCGGATCGTCGGCGCCTTCGTCAGCTCCGCCCAGGGCGCTGGCAATTTCTACAGCGACAAAGTCACGGAGGCCCGCAATCTGACCAGCGCGCTCTCCAACGAATATCGCGACGAGGATCGCCAAGCTCCGGCCGGGTTCGAAAGCAAGGCCGACCGCGCCCGCCAATTCGCCGCCGAAATGGCCATACAGGCCTACGCCCTTCTGGCCGCCGCCGATGGCGCGGTCAACGCCTACAAGGAGATCACCGGCGAGGATTGGAAGCCTTATGTGGCTCCGAACGAGCAGAGCGTCGAGCGCCGGTCGTCCGCCGCCGAAATGAGCGCCTTCGGCTGAGGCCCTTGGGGCGGGGATCATCGAGGTCCCCGCCTCATTTTCTTGCCCGCGGAAACGGAGCCCGCGCCCATCGCCTCAGAATTCGAAGGACGCTCAGACCATGATCGATTTCAACAAACTCTCTCGACCCGTCAGCGCGGCTGAACGCGAAGCAGACGAACAGCGCCGCGCCGCCGAAGAGATCGCCAGCGACAGGACCCGCCGCCAGGAATGGAGCCGCAGGACTGTTACCCTGACCCTCGACCGAGACCCCGAATGCCGTCACTCGTTCTCCGGCGACCAATGCTTCCATCTACATGGGGCCCAGGATGACGGAAAGACAATCAGCGCGGCATGGTACGCGCCGAATCATTTCGCCCGCGACCAGGTCGACGGCATCTTCGAAAAGCTCGTGTCGGCGTCGGCCTGACCCTCGACGGCTATTGGAAGCCCTTCGAGGCGAGGGGCCAAACGCGCTTCACCTTCATCGCCCAGTTCATTCGCTTCGCCGATGGGGCCCGCGTCCCATAGCGGGCGCGCGCTTCCAGCCGCAGCCCTTTCTTCCCACCCCTTTGCCGTGATAGGATTACGCCATGAGCGCAGCAGCTATTCTCAAACTCCAAGCTTCCGGTTTCTCGATCGAGCAGGTCACCGCATTGGCCGAGCTGATCGACACGCAAGCCGCCACCAAGGCGGACGTCGAAGGCGTCGAACATAGGCTGGAACTCAAGATCGCCGACCTCAAGGCCGAATTGAAAGGCGACATCGCAGCTTTAAGAACCGAATCCAAAAGCGATATCGCGAGCGTCCGAACCGAAGTCGCGAACACCAAAAACGACATTCTACGCTGGTTCTTTGGCTTCAATATCGCCCTCGTCGTCGCCGTCTTCGCTATCGCTAAATATCTCCACTGAAGCCACCGCAATCGCGTCTCCGCCGGCGAGTATTCATTCGCTTCGCCGACGGCGCCGGCGGCCCCCGACCGTAACGCGCAGGGCGCCCAAGCCGCCCGGGCGCTTCGCCCGCCTCAGCCTTCATCAATTCAACAGCGGTCCGTCGGGCAGTTCGAACTCG
>CAWESJ010000110.1:0-16615 GCA_963811015.1 uncultured Alphaproteobacteria bacterium
GAGCCCTCGCTCCACGCCGAGGCCCGCGCCCTGATCGACATCGGCATGGGCGCGGGCCAGCCGGAGGCGGCGGCCTATGTCGCGATCGAAGGCCTTTTGCATCTGGCGTCGGGACAAGAAAGCCTCGCCTGGACTTCCGCGGCGAGGATCGCCAAGCTGACAACCAATCAGCCAATGGCCAGAGCCCTAATCGGGCTCGCCGAACTCGCCCTCGACAGCGAGTCCGCAAGCCGGCGCGAGCCGCGCAATCGGGCGGATTCTCAAGACATGGCGGGCTTGCTTCCCGTCGTCGGCCTCATTCGCGCGCAGGTGGCGTCCCGCGCCAGCCGGAGCAAACCTCGCCGACGCGACGCGGATCTCGCCGCGAGCGACCTGAAGATCATCGATTTCACCGAAAGCGTCGCGGTCAAGCCGGTAGGGGAGAGGGCCTTCGAGACGCTCAATGCGCTTATCGTCCCCCGAGGGCCAAAAGCGCGCGGCTGACGCGCCGAGACAAAGCGTCAAGCGCCTCGCGTTTTTCGTCGATCCGCAGCGCCAAGCGATCGAAACGCTGGAACAGACCATCAAAAGGAGCGAATGGAGCAACGGGCGCGCCATAGCGATGAAGCGTCTGCATGAACAGGACGCGAAACTCGACTATCTCACCGAGCATGACCGCCGCGTGCTGCGCTGCCTGCGCCGACACGCGCGAAGCAAGGGAGCAAGTGGTCTCCTTTTTGAGGACCAAGAATCCCCTCGTGCCGATCCGCTCCGAACTCGCCGACGTCAATGTCGAGACAATCGAGGGCGTCCCGTCGCCGGTCGTCCAGCGCGCGCGCGCCGGCGATGGGCTGAAGCTTTCCCTGATCGTACGGCCGCTGGGCGCGGAGGGGCCTTTCTATATCGCCGGTCAGGGCGGCCGCTCGGTCCTTGTCGCCGTCGACGGCCGACCTGCCCGCGGCGTCTGTGGCCGGTCCGCCACACGACTGAGATTTCGGTCGGTTTTCCGGCCCGCCGCCCGCTCCGCCCTATCGGGCAATCTAATTGTGTCATATGGCGAATATGAACGCGATGAGAATCAAGAGAGCGCCATGTCCCGGCCGTTGACGCAAAGCCTCGCCTGCCGCTGCGGCGGTTTCAGCCGGCCCGCGCTGCGTCCGGCAAAGGGCGCGCCGCGCGCGGCATGAGGGCGAACCCTCCAACACGGATTTGGCGTAGGCTTGCGGCTGCGCTTGGCAACCGGGTCGCGCGCTTTCGCGGCCTCGCCTTTGCCGCCCTCGCGCTTCCCGTCGCCGGATGCGCGGTCGGCCCTGATTTCACGACGCCTGCTGCGCCGGTCGCCGATACCTGGCTCGAATGGCGCAATAAATCGCTCCAACTCGACCGCCAAGACTATCGGAATTGGTGGAAGGCGTTTCACGATCCTGTTTTAGATCGGCTGATCGAGACCGCCTACGCGCAAAATCTTACTCTGCTCAGCGCCGGGACCCGGGTGCTGCAAGCGCGCGCGGAGCTCGGAATAGCCGTCGGCGAATTCTACCCGCAACAACAGCGGGCGCTCGGCGCTTTTAGCTATAACTTGCAGAGCCAGGCCGATCCCGCGGCCAATCCGCAGAATCCTCTCATCAATTATTGGCGCGACGCGCTAGGCGCTCAAGCCGTATGGGAACTGGATTTTTGGGGCAAGTTCCGCCGCGGCGTAGAATCCGCCGACGCCTCCTATCTCGCGACGATTGCGACCTATGACGACGTTCTGGTCGGGCTTCTGGGCGATGTGGCGAAAACATATATAGGTATCCGGACGCTGGAAAAAGAAATCGCGATCGCCCGCGCCAATATCCAAAGGCAACGTAAGGCGCTCGCCATCGCGACCGACAAGTTTCATGGCGGCACGGCGACCAGGCTCGACGTCTACCAGGCGGAGAACGTCCTCGGCGCCACGGAAGCGACGGTCCCGCAATTGACGATTCAATTGCAGCAGGGCCTCAATGGGCTCCGCGTGCTGCTCGGCATGGCGCCGGAGCCCTTGGGGTTTCTTCTTTCCGCCTCGACAGGCAAGATACCGGTCTCGCCGGCCAAGGTCGCTGTCGGCATTCCAGCGGATCTTTTGCGGCGGCGACCCGACATTCGCGCCGCCGAATTGCGGGCCGCGGCGCAAAGCGCAGAAATCGGCGTCGCTGCGGCCGATCTCTATCCGGCGATCAGCCTCACAGGAAATTTCGGAGGCTTGGCGAGCAGCGCATCCGGCCATAATCTCGGCCAGATGCTGCATCCGGTAGGCCGCGCCTTCTCGGTCGGCCCATCATTCCAATGGAATCTGCTCAACTACGGGCAGATCACCAACAACGTTCGGGTGCAGGACGCCACGCTGCAGCAATATCTCGTCGATTATCAAAGCAGCGTCCTGAAGGCGCAACAGGAAGTCGAAAACGGGCTTTCCACATTTCTCCAGTCCCGCATTCAGGCCGAATATCTGCGCCGGAGCGTCGCCGCCGCCAATGGCGCTCTCAGCATAGCGTTAATTGAATACAATCTCGGCACCAGGGACTTCACGACCGTGCTGACCGCCGAGCAGAATCTCTTCACGGCCGAGACCAATCTGGCGGTCGCCCAGGGCAATGTGCCGCTCGGTCTGACCATGGTCTACCGGGCTCTCGGCGGCGGCTGGCAGATCCGTGAGAACAATGATTTCGTGCCTCCGGCCACCAACGCCGAAATGCGGTCGCGGACCGATTGGGGCCAGGTGCTGCCGCCGGCCGGCGCGCCGCAGCCGACGTCTCCGGGGCTGCCTGGACCTGAGGACCGCGGGCCGACCGTCCGCGCGCCGGAATGGTGAGATTTCCGCAAAGGAGGCATTCCGCCATGGAATCGAGGTCTGCTGAAACGGAGCGCGCGGCGGGATCCGCAAAGACAGCCCCGGCCTGTGGATGGGGCTGGCGGAGGCCCGGAAACTTTGCCGCTGCTTCGGCGCTGGCGGTTGCGGCCATGGTCGGCTGCTCCGCCGGCGAGAGCCAGGCCGAGTCCTGGTGGGACAGGTTGTTCGAACGGCGCGCCCCCGCGGAAGCGCCGCGCGCCGCCACGCAGCAGGCTCCAGCCTCCGCGCCGTCCTTCCCCGTGGTTCCGGTGGTGAAACCAAAGATTCAAGCCGTCACCGATTACGTCGAGGTGACCGGAAACGCCGCCTCCGTAAACACGGTCAAGTTGATCGCCCGTGTGGAAGGCTATCTGGACAAGCTGCATTTCGCCGACGGCGCCGTCGTCAGGAAGGGCGAACTTCTGTTCACGGTTCAGCAGGAACAGTATAAGGCGCAGCTGCAACAGGCGCAGGCGCAGGTTTTCGTCCAGCAGGCCGCGCTCGCCTACGCCAAAACCGAGGTCGCGCGCTACGGGGCCCTGGTTAAAAAGGACGCCGCGACGCAGATCGAGCTGGATCATTGGCATTTCGAGCAGGCGAAAGCGGAGGGAGAGTTGAGCTCGGCGCAGGCGCAGGTCATGATCGCCCAGTTGAATATGAGCTACACCGAGGTCAGGGCGCCTTTCGACGGCCTGATGAGCAAGCATCTGATCGATCCGGGCAATGTCATCGGCGGCCCGGGGCAGCAGGCGGCCGTGGCGGAGATCCTTCAGCTCGATCCGATCTATGTCGTCGCGAATCTCAGCGAGCAGGAGGTCCTGCAAATTCGCGCGAACCTCGATCAGCGCCGGCTGAGCCTCGCCGAGCTCACCAAGGTGCCCGTGGACGTTGGCCTGGAAAACGGAGCGTCCTTTCCCAATCACGGCACAATCGAATATGTGGCGCCCGGGATCGATCCCGCAACCGGCACGCTGCTGGTCCGCGGCATTCTGCCGAACCCGAATCGAACTCTGCTGCCGGGCATCTTCGTCCGCATCCGGCTGCCGCGGCGCCTGGCCGCGCAACAGGCCTTGTTGGTCCCGAACCGCGCCCTCGGCGAAGATCAGGGCGGACGCTACCTTCTGATCGTGAACGCGGATGACGTGGTGGAGCAGCGCTATGTCCAGCTCGGCGAACTATTCGGGACGCTGAGGGCGATCACGTCCGGGATCGGCCCGGAGGATCGCATCGTCACCGGCGAGCTCTGGCGCGCCTCGCCGGGGACCAAGGTGACGCCGAGCGTGGCCGGGAGCGGCGCGGACGACGGGAGCGGCCGGCCATGATGTCGAAATTTTTCATCGAGCGCCCAGTCCTCGCCAATGTTCTGGCGATCGTCCTGGTTCTGCTCGGCGCCGTCGCGCTGGTCCGCCTGCCGGTGTCGCAATATCCGAACGTCGTTCCGCCGACCGTGCAGGTGACCACGAGCTACCCCGGAGCGAGCCCACAGACCGTGATCGATACGGTCGCGCTGCCAATCGAACTGCAGGTCAACGGCGTCGACCGGATGCTCTACATGGAGTCGACCAGCGCGGCCGACGGCACCTACACTCTAACCGTTACCTTCGAGATCGGCACTGATCCTGACACAGCCCAGGTTCTGGTGCAGAATCGCGTCGCTATCGCGCTCGCCTCATTGCCTTTGTCGGTGCAGTCGCAGGGCGTCACTATCCAGAAGAAGAACACCGCGATCCTTCAGATCGTGACGCTCGAACTCGCCGGACGGGCGCTACGACAGCCTGTTCATGAGCAATTACGCCAGCATCAATCTCGTCAACGAGCTCGCGCGCCTGCCCGGGGTCGGAAGCGTGAAGGTCATCGGCGCCGCCAATTACGCCATGCGGATCTGGATGGATCCCGAGAAGCTGTTTTCCTTTGGCTTGCAGCCGAAGGAGGTGATCGAAGCCGTCAAGCAGCAGAGCCAGGAGGTCGCTGCGGGCCAGATCGGCATGCCGCCGGCGCCGAAAGACCAGGAATTTCAATATACCGTCGACATTCAGTCGCGCATGAGCGATCCCAGCGGCTTTGCCGAGATCATCGTCAAGGATCAGACCGCGCAAGGCGGCCGACTGGTCCGGCTGAAGGATGTCGCCCGCATCGAGCTCGGCGCGCAGACCTATTCGCAGGACTTCAAGCTCAACGGCCAGCCGGGCGCCGGCATCGCGATCTACCAGACGCCGGACGCCAACTCGCTGACCGTGGCGAAAGAAGTCAAGGCGAAGATGGAGCGATTGGCGACCCGTTTTCCCCAGGGGCTCGCCTATTCCGTTCCCTTCGACACGACCGTCTTCGTTCAGGCCTCGATCGACGAGGTCTACACGACCCTCTACGAGGCCGGCATTCTCGTTCTTGTGGTCATTCTGGTCTTCCTGCAGAATTTCCGCGCGACCCTGGTGCCGGCGACGACGGTTCCGGTGACGATCATCGGGGCCTTCGCCGGAATGGCGGCCCTGGGCTTCACCATCAATCTCTCAACATTGTTCGGCATCGTTCTGGCGATCGGCATTGTCGTCGACGACGCCATCGTGATCGTCGAAGGCGTGTCGAAATATATCGAACGAGGCATGTCCGGGCGCGATTCCGCCATCAGGGCGATGAACGAGTTGTTCGGACCGATCATCGGCATCACTCTCGTGCTCATGTCTGTGTTTCTGCCGGCGGCGTTCATGCCGGGGCTGACCGGCCGCATGTTCGCGCAATTCGCCTTGGTGATCGCCGTCACCGCCCTGATCAGCGCCGTCAACGCCGCCACGTTGAAGCCAACGCAATGCGCGCTGTGGCTACGCGAGCCCGCGCCGATGAGTCAGCGCAACTGGTTCTATCGCGGCTTCAACGCGGTCTATCAGCGCTTGGAAGACGCCTACGCGGCCTTGATCGGGCGCATGGCGCGCCGAAGCGGATTGATGGTTCTGATCGGACTTGGGCTGGCCGCCATTGGCCTGTGGGGCATCATCCGTCTGCCGACGGCCTTCATTCCCAATGAGGATCAGGGCTACGCGATGATCGCGGTGCAACTGCCTGACGGCGCCTCGCTTGAGCGCACGCAGGCGACGCTCGCGCAGGCCAGCAGGATCGCGAGCGCTACTCCGGGAATCGCGAATGTCATTGCAATCTCTGGACAGTCCGTGCTCGACAATAGCGCGACGCTGGCCAATGCCGGCGTCGCCTATGTAATCTTCGACGACTGGAGCCTGCGCGAAAAAGCCAAGGGCCAGGACCTCCTCTCGATCTACCGGCGCCTTCAGAACGAGCTTGCGGCGATCACGGACGGAAAGGCCGTCGTGCTCGTTCCGCCGCCGATTCAGGGAATTGGAAACGCCGGCGGTTTTCAAATGCAGGTCGAGCTGCTCGGCGGCAGCTTCGACTATCGAAAGCTCTACGACTTGACTCGCAACATCATTGGCGCTGCCGGCCAGAACGCCCAGCTTCAGCACGTTCTTACAACATTCCGCCCCGACGCGCCTCATGTCGGCGTCGACGTCGACCGCGCGCGGGCGGAGACCATGAAAGTTTCGGTCGGCGATGTTTTCTCGACGCTGACGGCATATCTCGGCTCTACCTATGTCAATCAATTCAACAAGTTCGGTCAATCCTACCAAGTATATGTGCAAGCCGATTCGAGATTTCGTCGGCATCCGGAGGATTTGCTCGATCTTTATGTGCGCAACAAGGACCAGCAGATGATCCCGATCGGGTCGATCGCGCAGATCGGCCCACTCGTGGCGCCGCCGCTGATCACGCTCTATAATCTCTATCCTTCCTCGACCATCATCGGCGGCCCCGCGCCCGGATTCAGCTCGGGCCAAGCGATGGATGCGATGGAGGCCATCGCCCGGAAGACGCTGCCGAATGACGTCTCCTATGAATGGACCGCGATTTCCTACCAGCAGAAGCTCGTCGGCAATCAGCTCGTCTTCGTCTTCGCGATTTCGATCATGCTCGTCTACCTCTGCCTCGCCGGCCAGTATGAAAGCTGGATCTTGCCGCTCGCCGTGCTTTCCGCCGTGCCCCTAGCCTTGCTCGGGCCCGTCATCGCCCTGACGAGCCTCGGCGTCGCCAATAATCTCTATACCCAGATCGGCTTGATGCTGCTCATCGCCTTATCCGCCAAGAACGGCATTCTGATCGTGGAAGTCGCGCGCGAAAACCGGCTTATCAACGGCAAGCCGATCCTCGACGCCGCGGTGGAGGCCGCGCGCTTGCGGTTCCGGCCCATCCTGATGACTTCATTCGCCTTCATCCTCGGCGTCCTGCCTTTGGTTCTTGCGACCGGAGCCGGCGCCAACGGACGCCGCTCGCTCGGGATCAGCGTCGCCAGCGGAATGCTGGCCTCGACCTGTCTCGCCGTCCTCTTCGTGCCGTCTTTTTTCGTTGTGCTGCAGCAAATTCAGGAGCGCGGGAAAAAAAAGAAATGAAGCTCAGCCGTGCGAACGAACCGGGACCGTTAAATTAACTGGGACGCCAAGCTGCTCTGAGGCGTGGCGGAATTGGCTTGAACAGGCAGAAGAGGCGCGATTTGAAGATTAGCGGTTGATACGATAATTGCTCGCGCAAATCTCCATTCATGGCAGCGGCGCGCACTTGCAGCAACAGATGAGCGCCGCGTTCTGACCATCGCATCTGCTGCTTTTTGACCATGCGGCGGGCAGTCACCGAATTCACCGCGGACTCGCCGAGCGCCGTTGCGATCCGGCGTCCGGACTGATGTCGAGCTCTATGATCGACGATCGCGCCCTTGTTAAGACAAATGTAGGTCAGGAGAGGTTGAGCCAGTCGCCTTATGCGTCCGGCGCCTACGTTGCGCTGGTCGTGTAACAGAGCAATGTCGGCGATCAATTCCTCAAGTTGCTGCATCGCTCGATCGACCGGCCCATGCCACAGTCTCCATTTGAGGCCGCGGATCTTCTCACCCGGGATGACCCTCTCATTGGTCCATTCGTCGCGCCAGCGCAGGATATGATCGGCAACTTGCTGTAGGGGGCTGGATTTTCGCGGCGATGTGGAGTCATACCAACAGCCCTTATGATTGACCGATATGAGCCGAGTCTCGCATGCCGATTGAGGTGATGGTTTTGGGCTGGGCGATGAGGTTTCGCCAAGCGTTGCAGGCGGCGTCGATGATGGCGTCATAGCTTTCGAAGATGCGGTTTGAGAGCCAGTTGGCGCGCAGATATTGCCAGATATTCTCGACCAGGTTCAGTTCCGGGGAGCGGGAGGGCAGGAAGATCAGCGTCATGTTCTTTGGGACGTTGAGGGCGTCTGTCGTATGCCAGCGGGCGCGATCGAGCAGCAAGACGGCGTGGGCGCCCCTGGCGTCCGCGCGGGAGATTTCGTCGAGCTGGAGTTGCATGGCCTCTGTGTCGGCGTAGGGCATCGCGAGCGCCGCGCCGGTTCCGCGCGCCGGACAGATCGCGCCGAACAGATAGGCGCTCTCATAGAGTTGGTCGGCAGGTTGGCGCGGCCTGGTTCCACGTCTTGCCCATTGGCGGACGATCCCGTTCTTCTGGCCGATCCGGGCCTCGTCCCTGGAACCAGATCTCGATAGGTTTGCCCTTCCTGACGCCGGCCAGATGGGCGTTCAGCGCGGCCGCGAAGTTTTTTTAAACGCCTCGATCGTCCGCGCGTCCTGTCCCGGCTGGCGCGGGCGGGCGCTGACATGGGAGAAGCCGAGCGGCTTGAGGAGCTTGCCGACTGTGCGCTCATGGTAGACGACGCCGAAGCGCTCGGCGATGACGCGTTGCAAGTCGACGCGTCGCCAGCGCACGACGCCATGCACGGCGCGGTCCGGACCGGTCTCGACAAGCTGCGCCACTTCCGCCTGCTGCTCCGCCGAGAGGCGCGACCGCTTGCCCTTCGACCAGTTGTCCTTCAGGCCGTTCGGCCCATGCTCGTTGAAGCGATGGACCCAATCGCGCAGGGTCTGGCGATCCATGCCGCCGATCCGCGCCGCCTCGGTTCGATTCATCCCGTCGAGGACCGCGGCGAGCGACAAAAGACGCCGGCTCTGGTTCGCGTTCTTCGCCGCCGCCGCAAGCCGCCGAAGCGCGCCGGCTGAAAAATCCGTCCGCAATTTCACCGCTGAAGCCATAGCGCGAATCCTCCCCGCGCCATGGAATCACCTCAAGCGCAAAGACGGAATCCCCCACGAGTCAAAAGGAACCGCCGTTGGTATTAGTGCTACTTTCGAAGGATAGGCCATTTCAGACAAATTGTATCGCATCAGTCAAGTCGAGCTTGCGATCTTGTTTTTGAGAATTGGCGTAAGCCGCAATTTGAAAGACCAACAACAAGTTGATTGTGGATTAAGGTGCGGTTGATATCTCGTGGAAGTTCTTGGACGAGCGCGAAACGAAATGGATGTGGATGGCCAAACGCTGGCTTTGACACTGACCCAGTCATAGATTTCTGTTTTTTGTCTGACTGTCCTCCTATTTGTTTGTTGTGCGCGATGGCGCGGCCGTCAAGAAAGGTCTGCATTGGCGTCTTGCCGAAGCAGTTGCTGCCTTGATGAGGCCTCTCCTCATTATATTCAGCCATTCAATGATCAGGATCCCCCTGGAGTTCGCCGACAGCAGATCTTCGTGGCGGCCTCGTGGACGCGAACAAGATCTCGCATCGCCTCATGCGCTTCGTCCGGGACCCAGACCGAGGTGAGTTCGCCCGGACGCGACAGGCGACCCAGCGTCAGCGTGTCACGCGATCGGTCTTGACGCGATCGCCGGCGCGGCTTGGGTGTGAGCGGGAGAAACGACCTCGCCGACATGTCCGGCGGCGTTGATCTGGCGATCGAGTCCATAACCACAGGGACCCGCCTCATATCTCCGCCTGTCGCGCCTGCGTCTCGGCGCTTAAGCTACGGCTCGAACGGCGACATCCGGCTTACTTTGCCGCGCGTGTGGAGTCGTCCGGCTGAACCTGTTCAGGCTGATAGCCGTCCGTCAGTGTTTTCAAAAAGGCGATCACGTCGGCGATTTCCGCATCGTTGAGCGCAGGTTCGTCGCCTTCCTTGCGGTCGAACGGCGCGTCCGCGACATCTGCGTTCCGCTTATACTGAGGCGGAAGATCATTGTAGCGGTCGATCTCGCCATTCGCGAGCTTGGGATACCATTTGCCTGGATTGGTCTCGCGCTCGACATAGAAGTGCATGACCTCATCGAGCGAGTGGAAGACGCCGTTGTGGAAGAACGCTTTTCGCGTCGCTACATTGCGCAGAGAAGGCGTTTTGAAGAGGCCGCAGTAAGGGCCTGCGTTCGCATAGTCCTTGCGCAAGGGCCCGCAAAGGCCGAGATCGTAATATTTCGGGTCCTGATTGGCGGGGATGTCCTTGTTGCGCGGCGCGGCCAAGGCCTCGAATTGGTAGTCGGTGAACGCCGATTTGAAAAAACCATCACGCGAGGGTTTGTCCAAATGGCACGATGAGCAATTGCCCTTCCGCGGATCCTCGAACAGCTTCAGGCCGTGCGCTTCCGCATCGCTGAGTTTGGCCTTGCCGGCGAGATAGGCGTCATATTTGCTGTCGTAGCGATGAAAGCTCGGCTCTTCCAACTGATAGCGGACCAGAGCGAAAAGCGCTTCATCAAGGGCAAGGCCGGGCTGCTCGAAAATCCGCGGCCCGAAGAGCCGTTTCAAATCCTCCGCATAGGGGGCCTGCTTGATGCGATCGAGCACTTCCCCCGCGCTATGATTGTTCATCTCGTTTTGATCGAGCAAAGGCCCAAGCGCCTGGGCCTGAATGGTCTCGGCCCGGCCGTCCCAATCGAGTTCCTCCTTGCGGAACGTTCGCCTCCGCGGCGGCGCGCTGCACATCAGTAATATCAGCCTTGGCGACGCCCGCGACCTTGACATCCTCGGCGGGCGTGAGGATTGCCGGAGGCTTATCATCATTGTCCGGCAGCGCGGGATCGGGACCGATCCTGAACAGAGGCGTATGCTCGTGATAAGTGAGCGACGGCGCAGCTCGGACGCCCGCCTTTTTTCCGTCCGCGCCGCCCAATTGGATGGCGAGTCCGTTCGCCGGGCCATAGGCATTTGCCGGGTCATGACAGGAAGCACAGGCAAGCCGGCGCGATCCCGACAGTGATGGGTCGAAGAACATCTTTCGGCCAAGGTCCGCGACCGCGGACAGCTCCGAAGCGCCGCTATCGGCGGCCGACGGAAGATCGGCTGACTGGTGGCGCGGTTCTTCCGCCGGCGCAGATGTGGCGACCGGTAGGGCAAGCGCCGAGAATAAGAGAAGCGTCCGCGGCGCGCAGATGGGGAAAGCGGTTGGCTTGAACGCGCGGAAAGGCTTCATCTGATTGATCGGTGTTAATGCTTCAATTGGAACGTTGAGACTTCGAACGTTGCAACCTTGGGCGGCCGGCCAGCCGCCCAAGGTTTCCTCAACAAGAGATTAGTGAGCAACCAAGCCGGTGGTTGGGTCGAGTTTCAGCTTCGTGATCGGCAGCTGGAAGAAGTCGAACATGTTGATGAGCGAGCCGGCGTAGGCGTCATAGGAACCTTGGCCGATGCGCTGGCCTCCCAGCCAGTTATCCTCGATGAAGCGGACGATGGAGGATTGATCCGTCACCGTATGATCGACGAAATTATGCTTCGCCCAAGGCGAAATCACAAGGAACGGCTGACGCGCGCCATAGCCGCAGCGGCCGTTGGCCGGAGTCCCGTTGATGCCAGGCAGGGGAGTCGGGAACGCGGGGAAGGTTCCCGGAAGCGGCTTGCACTGCCCGGCGGCCTCGAGCGCGTCCGCGCTGCCGAACGACGGGTTGATGACGTGGTTGGCATGATCGTACCAGCCGTCCGAGTCGTCATAGGCGACGATGACCGCCGTGCTCGCCCAGAACGGGCTATTTTGCAATGCGTTGATTACGCTGACGACAAAGGTCTGCTCGTCGAGCGGATCCGAATTGCTCGGATGGGCGTTTTGGAACTTCGGCGCCTTGAGATAGGTGACTGAGGGCAGGTTGCCGACCAGGAGCGCATCGAAGAAGTCGTGGCTGTCATATTGGTGGTTCGCGCCGCCGTCGTTCGACGTGCCGATCACTTTTACCGACGCCGGCCGCGTGTGATTGGGATTACGCGTCGACGCATAATATTGGAACGGCTGATGGTGCGGAACGTAATCCAGTTGAAAGGCGCCACTCAACGTAAGGGAAGACGAGGCGCGCTGGCATCCGGCGCCCCGACCCGTGGTGCTCGCCGGGGAATAAGGGTAGTAGGTGTTGCCGGAATTGGTGAGCGTCAGGTCGAAACCGCCTTCGAACCAGCCCCAGGAGATGTTCCTGGCGTTCAGGAGATCGCCGATATGCTTGCCTTGCATCTCAACCGTCTGACCTCCCGCACAGACATCCAGGTAGGGGTCCGGATCGCCTATCACGGTCAAGCCGCCATGACCATCATTGGTGACGGAGTTATCATCCGCGCTCGCCAGGGGGCTTCCAGCCGTCGGGCCGGTGTAGTAGATCGCGCCATTGGTCTGGCCTGAGATCAGGTTGATCGCGCCGACCGTCGAGGGACCGAATTGCGAGCTGTAGGAATTGTCGTTCAGCGCGAAATGCTGCGCATAGTTCCACAGCGCCGTGACGGTGTTGCCGTCGTAATAGCCCAACACCAAGCCCGTGGTGATGAAAGCGCCCGTGCCGCCGGAGCCGGCCCTGCCGGTGTATTTCGGGAACAGGTCCATCTTGCCGTTGTCGAAGGCTTCCTGCTCAGGCTCATAGGCGTGATTCATCGAAGCCGTATGGGCCTGTGTGCGGTCGAGACGGAACGGATTAAAGGCGCCTGCGCCATTGCCGGTGTTGGTCTTGTTTGGATTGTTGTTCAGCAATTGCCAGTTGAGGCCGTTGACCTGCGGCGTGAAGAGCTGTGGGTGGAAGGCTGGCTCTCCCGGCGGATTGGTCGCGGACGGATAGGTGCCGAAATAATGGTCAAACGACTCGTTCTCGCCGTAGATGACGACGAGATGTTTGATCGGCGTCGCCGTCCAGGGCTCGCTGGCCGATGTTCCGGGATAGCCGGAAAGCGGAGTGAAGTTCTGGGCAAAACCTTGCGTCGTCATGAGCACAGACATAAGAAGGGCGGGAACCGCCTTGTTCGTCAGCCGTCGCATAATAATTCTCGCTAAATTAAAGAGGCAGGAGATGACCAGAACATCGCAACCGGCGCGGGATGCAATCTTCAAAGGCTTAGCTTAACTATATAGCGGCAATGACATCGCTGTGACATGAAACGGAAAATGCAGAGATCGGCGGCCTCGCAATCTTGCTAAAATGCGCGGAAAATTAGACAGATTCTATTTTGAATGTAGCGGGTCAATCGGGTCGCGGCCAAACGCGATCGTGGGAGCGAATTGGCGTCCGCGTTGGGCGTCACGGCTCCCTGGGCCAGAAATAACACTATGCGCAAAAACCGACGACAAGACCTTGCTTTGAACTATGGTTGCATGGCGCCGCGCGACGCGATCCAATCTATTTTCACGTAATTGGTCACCGTGCGTCGGCTAAGTTGACGAGAGCGGATGAAATTCGCGGGGTAATAATTGGAGAATATGGGCACGCCTCAGTTGAAGATGGGCGGTGCGGCGGAAGCTGCCAACGCCGATCGAAAGAGTTCGGAGGCGCCTAACTAACGCTAAATTATTGACTTTCCTGAAGTCATCCGGCTCTCATCAAAGGTTTAGAGCATGATGCCGAAAGCCGGCTTCCACTTTTCGGCGTCATGCTCTAGCGAAACGGAAATCGACACCCGCGCAATCATCCCGCCGCTCAAGGTCTTGACCGGCCGTCGCGCTCCGCTTTCAGGTGGCGTTTCGGCTTGGAGCCCTTCGCCGGGGCTTCGAAGGTCTCGCGCTCAAATCCATCGCTCAGGCGCTCGACGAGGATGTTGTCGCCGCCCGGACGCCGCATATTGACGGCGAATTGCGCGGCGACCGACTCCGCGACTTCGAACTTGGTTTCGTGCTCGAATATCCGGATCGCGCCGATGTTTTGCTTTGTGATATTTCCCTTGCGGCAGAGCATCGGCAACAGCCATTTCGGATCGGCGTTCTTTTTGCGGCCGATGTCGAGCCGGAACCACGCCACGCCGCTGGCCGGAAAGGCCGCCTTCGCCCGCGACGGCTTGGGACTCTTTACCTCCGGCAAGCTCCGAAATCCGCGCGTCTCGCGACGCTCTGGACCATTGCCGGGATCGACGACCTCCTCCACCGCCGGAAACCGTGATCGGTAAATTTTGACCAAGGCCGCGCCGAGCTGCTCGGGCGTGCGCTCGGCGAGCAACAGCCGCGCCATCTCGAAATCCTCTTCGGCTGGCGGCTCGGTGAGGATCGGGTCGCGCAACAAGCGCTCCTGATCGAGCTTGCGGATGTCCTCCGCCGAGGGCGGTCCGCTCCAAAAGGCGCGGACGCCCGCCTCGCTCAACAATCGCTCGGCGCGCCCGCGGCGCGAGACTGGAACCAGGAGCGCGCTGACCCCCTTGCGGCCGGCGCGGCCGGTGCGCCCGCTGCGATGCTGCAGCGCCTCGGCGTCGTGGGGAAGCTCCGCGTGGATGACGAGCCCGAGATCGGGCAGGTCGATGCCTCGCGCGGCCACATCGGTCGCCACGCAAACCCGGGCTCTTCCGTCGCGCAGCGCCTGCATGGATTGGTTGCGTTCATGTTGACTGAGCTCTCCCGACAACAGCACGGCCGAGAAGCCGCGTTCGAGCAAGGTCGCGTGCAAATGCCGGACGGATTCGCGGGTGTTGCAAAACACCATCGCGGTCCGCGCCTCGACGAAACGCAGGAGGTTGACGACCGCGCGCTCGGTTTCCATCGGAGCCACGCGAATAGCGCGATATTCGATGTCCGCGTGACCACGTTCGCCGCCTGCGACTTCGATCCGCAAGGCGTCGCGCTGATAACGCTTGGCCAGGGTCGCGATGGCTTTCGGCATCGTGGCGGAGAACATCAAGGTCCGCCGGCCGGCGGGCGTCGCCTCCAGAATAAATTCGAGATCCTCGCGAAACCCGAGGTCCAGCATCTCATCGGCTTCGTCGAGAACGACGGCCGCGACCCCGGCGATATTCAATCCGCCGCGCTCGATGTGGTCGCGCAGACGCCCTGGAGTGCCGACGACGATATGCGCGCCTTCCGAGAGCTTGCGCCGCTCGATCCGGGAGTCCATGCCGCCGACGCAGGACATGATCCGCGCGCCGGCATGTTGATAAAGCCAGCGGAGTTCGCGCTCGACCTGAAGCGCGAGTTCGCGCGTCGGCGCGACAATGAGCGCGAGCGGCGCGGCGGCCTCGCCCATCGTGTCCGGAGTCGCCGAGAATCGTCGAAGCGATGGCGAGGCCATAAGCGACCGTCTTGCCGGAGCCGGTCTGGGCCGAAACGAGGAGATCCCGGTCCTCCGCCGCCTTGCTCGATACGGCGGATTGAACCGGCGTCGCGTCATTGTAATCGCGCTCAGCGAGCGCGCGAGCCAGCGTGGGGCTGGTTTCAAGGAATGTCACGGATGATTTCGCCCGATGCGGTGAGAGGCGCCGGAAAGCGGGACGTTCGCCGGCGACGACAAAGCCGGGGACAAGCGATCTCCGCCCACGGACACGAGAGAACTTTACGCGGGTTGGCGCTGCGGCGCCATCCATGTGGCGGCTGTCGCCTTGCGCTTAATCAGGGTCTTCGTCACTTTCTGTGGCGCAAATTGTCAAGTTCGCGTCTTCTGCGCAGAGGAAGACATCCGAAAAAAATCAAATTTGCCTTTGGTCCTCGCATTGAGCTTGGAGGAGTCACAATTCAGGACGGCCGCTGGCTCGTGTCTGCGGATGGGGCAGGAGAGCGATCCTGCGCTGTCGGCGGCGAACTTTCACCCGTCACGGCATGGCTGGCATAGTCGGCTGCTGCGGGATCTTCCGGTTCGGGGAACTCGGCTCATGTTCGACTTGCGTTTGGGGCGCTGGAGATGTCGCAATGAGCGGCGCAGCCGCAAGACTTTCGTCGAGCGCCGCGCCGAGGCGGCGGCAAGCAAGCGCTTCACATTTTACGGGCCGAAACGATCGACGCAAGCGCAAATTGCGCCGTCTTGGCTACCGCTGCGGACATCACAATTCATTTTGCACATAGATAATATCAATTTCATAGTCATCGGCGACTTCCGAAGCTTTTCGTATGGCGACATCCGGCGCCAGGTGCCTGTCCGTTATTGTTTTTACAGGCGCGTTGTCCTTGATACAAATTATGTCCGTGACAACGCTATTATTGGGCGCAAGTCGTGTGTTGACGATGACGCGATCTCCAGTTGGAACCGCGTCATCGCGCGAAAGTATTTTAATTTCTGGCACGATATATTGCTCCGACAAAAGCTAAATTTGGCGAAAGCTGACTGCCGCGATGACCGCATTCATTTGATTCTTCGCTATCGCCGTTGAATTTGCAGCGGCAGCCGACATTCAGCAACGTTTTGCCATAGCAAGCCTGAAGCCATTCAGCGAACATGGATCGCATGAAATAAAAAATTTGGGGCCGACGCATTGCGGCTGGCGCGAAGGTCCCTGTCTGGCTTCCTTCGACCCGGCCGTTGCGAGCGTTCGGATTCGCAACCTGATGTTCAAATGTGGAACTCATGGAGTCAGCTCGCGGGGCTCCCGCCGCCAGACGCTCGCCAGCCAGGGTTGTCTTTCCCGCGGCTGGCCGGCGGGGCGGTAATAATGGGTCAGTTCAGCAAAGCAAGCCGCTGACATGTACCGGCGCCAAGCCTCCAGATCATGATA